>JAGVJP010000032.1 GCA_020051075.1 Parachlamydiales bacterium | reverse complement strand
CCTATCTTGTTTTTCCCTCTGCGCCTCCCCGTCTCTCCGTTAAATTGTCCTCCTTTGCGTCTCCGTGCCTTTGCGTCTTTGCGTTTAATAGAAGCTAAGAAACACTCGGCATCCATAGATGTTCGCATTCTCACCTCTTGCGTCTTTGCTTCTTTGCGTTTAATAGAAGCTCGAGCCTACATAATCAGCAAGGCAAAAACGAAGGCGAAGAGAGCAAACGATTCAATAATCCCGATAGCGGCGAAGCACTTCCCATAGACGCTCGGTTGCTTTAGGGAAGCTTGAATCCCTGTCGCACAAACTTTTCCCTGGAAGATTGATGAAGCGACAAAAGCCAATCCAGAGAACACGCCAATGGCTATTGCCGAGACTGGGCTCAACGTCCCTGCTTGAATCGCTTTACTCATTTGCAGCATGAGAAGAAATCCATAGATCACCTGCGAAGAGGGGGCAGCAGCCATCCCAATGAATTTACCATGTCCTTCTTCCGTCCGGCTCATCGCTGCGTGCGAAGCTGCTCCAGCAATCCAACAGCCGATACAGCATCCAATGCAACTCAGGCCCAAAGCTATAGCTGGACCCACCATATTGAAATCCATAATCATCTCCTATTGTGTTAATCTTTCTTTAATAGTCTAAGTGGTTGAAATTGTTTGCCCCCGCCTTCAAACGAGTAGTGATACCATTCCAAGAAGTTAAGACGCAAGCCATGGATAATGCCGCTCATTACACTCAAAACGACGTTGACGAAGTGGGAGCATAAGATCAGAAGGATCCCAAGAAGCAAGGGCAAACCGCTTGCGATTTCATTAATCGTGTTAGCAACGATCGCTCCAGCTAACCCTAACGCGTAGAGACGCAGATAAGATAGCGTATCGGCAAACACTTGAATCAACGTCACCACCTCAAATAGGCCTATCCATCCATGCTTGATGATTGAAAGCACCCAAGCGAGGCCAATCCCAATAAACATCATCTGAAACCCCACGGCCCCTCCTTGAGCCAGATCGATCCCGCCAACGAAATTGAGGAAGCTTGGGACCTTGAGGTAAAAAGGGAAGTAAAGATAGGCACCGATCAAGAAGATGATCCAACCAATGTTGTTCCAATTCCTCAACGAATAACGGGCAAGGGAGAGGATCAGGTGGACGACGCCGACAAAAAGGGCGAGTTCAAACATGATGTTGTCGGTGAGGCGGTCAAGGATGACATAATCCTTTCCTGATTTAGTTCCAGGGTTGAAGCTGACAAATTGATGAGGATCTTTGACAATGGATAATTCTGGATATTTTTTCACCCAATCTTGAACCGACTCATCATTTGTCGTCAGCAAATATTCTGCTTTCTTGACGGCAAGCCATTGGAGCAGTGAGACCTTCCGCAGCGGGTTGTGCAAATCGATTTGCATTCCGAAGAACGACGTCATCAACGTTCCCCATACGATGCAGCCGACACTCAGCAGGGTAAATAGATTCAATACCCGCTTGCCCACTTTTTTGACGTTAGGGTATTTATATCGCAGAAATAACGCTAACAGCAAAAACACCAATCCATAACCGGCATCGCCGATAATGAATGCAAAGAAAAGGGTAAAAGCATAGAGAACCCAGCGAGAAGGGTCTTTATCAGTCGAAGAAGGTGTATCATAGATATTGACGAGGTCTTCCCCTAACCGACCCTGCCCCTCGTTTTCCAGGCAGGTGGGCACCACATCATCAGGTTCAATGGCAACCTCTTCCCAGTAAACATCTAACTTATCGACAATGTTTCCTATAAGAGACTCTCGATTTTGAGGCACCCAACCTTCAATTGCAAATAGGGAACCATCGACAACCTCTTGGACATATGTTTGAGTATTAAACAAATGATAATGATTGAGTCTATCGATGAGGATGTGATGGAGGTATTCATTATACTTGGCGTAGCCTTTCAGCTCATGATCAATCTGATGATGCTCTTTCTCAGCCATAGCAAATTTCTGCTTCAGCTGGCTCAATGAGTTGTCGAACTTCAATTCAATCATCTTCTCGTAGGCAACAGAATCATCATTCACTGCCATGTAATAATCGAGCTCATGTTCATTGACGATGAAGATTAACCCATCAGGAATCTCTTCTCCATCATAGAGATTAGGACGGGAAACAAAAAATTGAATCTTGCACTGCCCTTCTTTCTCAATGTAAGCGATATCCTCAAAGGAAAAATTGCCGTAGACATCAATGCGGGAAATTTCAATGGTCAACACACGGATATCTTCTTGCAGCTGCTCATTTCTTTCATGCAGGTGTAAAATATCCCTTACAATCGACGCTGCATCTAACATGCTGTAGTTTTCTTCTTGCTCCTGAGGCGGCAGCCCCCGCAGCACTTTAATCGCAGAAACAACCTGCTGAACATCTTGAGGAAGATCTTTATTCGACGTCAGAGAGGGGTTGATAAAATGGATAATCCCCTGCTCTTGGGCACTTTTAAAGAACTGCTGTTTATCTTTTTCCAGCCCAACAAATAGAAATTTTCCAAGATCTTCACGCATTGACAGCCTCCGTGGACGACTGACGGCTTCGTCGAGCAGCCTCTTTTCCTGCCTCTATCTTTGTCTTAGCAACTTTAGCTCGAGAAACAGCAGCAAGCTGCTGATCTCCTAAAAACACTTTAATCGTTCTGATGTTCTCCACAGCGCCTGGAATGAGAATTTTCTCAAATAGATTCACCCGAATTGACACCTCTCGCAACTCTTTGTCAAGGGCCGCACGCTGCTCATAGGCGATCACGACCCGTTCTCGCATCTCCGCTAAATTTCGCAGCTCTGCTATTGCAACATCAACCCAAGGGGCAGTTTCAAACAAGTTGTACTCAAAATCATCAAAGGCGATCCCTTCGTAATAAGGGACCTCAACTCCTGCGATATTCTCATATCTCTTAGAGACTTCCTTGATCTGAACTGCTTGCAATGGGTCAATGGTCGTCTTTGTAGCCAATAGGCCGCTGAAAAGGTCGATTTTCTCTCTTAATGCCTTCGTTATCTGCTCTAATCGGCTAATCTCTTGACGTACTTCATGGACTTCAGCTTGAAGCATGGCTTTTTTAAGCTGCAGGGTCGGAAGATACTTCTCCAGTTGAGCCAGACGGGTCTGCTGGTTGCGCAATTCATTTTTCGTCAGCTTGATCTCTGCCACAATTCCACCCTAATTTGTAACTGAGTTTTGGGTTAGTATCATCTATTAAAGCGCTGCAACTGGTGCAGGCCAATATTTGCCGACCAGCGATTGCTTGATCCCTACTTCATTAGGCTGAAAGCATTCAGCTAATGTTTCCCATCCCAAATCCAGAGCCTCCTCGAGGGTGTAGTTGACCTCGAGGTTCATCATCCGTTGTTCAAACAACTCTGAATAAGCCAACAACTTCTCATCCCAACGAGACAGTTTAAAACCCATCGATTGCCGCTCGCGCGCTTTTTTCGACTCAGCATAAAGGCGGATCATGGCATTAGCAATATCTCCATGGTCTTCACGAGTGATTTTTCCAATCACAAGCTGCTTTAATCGAGATAACGAGCCGAAAGGATCGATTCTCCCTCCATGCAAATAAAATTGCCCTTCTGTGATATATCCAGTATTGTCCGGAACAGGATGAGTGACGTCATCGCCCGGCATTGTCGTCACACCAATAATGGTGATGGACCCGCTTCCCTCAATCAAAACGGCTTTTTCATAACGGGCAGCCAAATCAGAATATAGAGAGCCAGGATACCCTCTATTGGAGGGGACTTGGTCCATCGTGATCGCGATTTCTTTAATGGCATCGGCAAAAGCAGTCATATCAGTGAGCAACACCAAAACATGTTTCCCGTCCGTTGCAAAACGTTCTGCACAGGCTAACGCCATATCAGGAACTAAAAGACATTCCACAGCAGGGTCGATCGCGCGGTGAACATACATGATCGTCTTATGCATCGTCCCCGCTGAATCTGCGTTATCAATGAAGGCTTGATACTCTTTAAAGGTTAACCCCATCCCTCCAATGATGACGATATCGGCATTTGTTTGATTAGCAATGCGCATGAGGAGGGCATTATATGGTTCCCCAGCAACAGAAAATATCGGAATTTTTTGAGATTTAACTAAGCAATTGAATACATCAATCATAGGAATATTCGTCCGAACCATTTCGCGTGGAATAATCCTTTTAACAGGGTTAAAAGAGGTGCTGCCAATGTTGATGGATTCTCCGATAATCTCAGGACCATTATCGATCGGTTTTCCAGCACCGCTGAGGCGTCGTCCCAGCAAAGCATCACCATAGACTGCCTGCATCTGTTTCTTCAGGAAAGTGACTTGATCGCCTGTTGAGATCCCGCGGGTCGTTTGGAACACCTGCAATGTCACTTGGTCTCCATCGATCCGCAATACGGAAGCTAAGACGACCCGTCCATCTTTAAGACGGATTTGAGCCAGCTCGCCAAGGCTCACCCCTTCAGCGGTAACGGTAATCAAGTTCCCGCGCATGCTATTAATGCGATCATAAACTATTTTCATCTTCTCGTGGCCTCGTCTATCGTTATTGTAACCGTTCACGGGGGTGTAGGCACTTCCCAAATAGGTTTGAATCGCGATCTGCTTCAGAAATCGGGTCATTAATAGTAAAAAAACTATGAATTTCGCCGATTTCTTCGCATTTCATCCATTCAAACACCATTTTGGAAGGCATAGATCCTCGTGAACGATGACTATTTTTTTGCATTCGATACCATCTCTTCATTGATTGCGAAGGCTTTCTTATACGCTTCAGATTGGTAAGGCATGCAATTCATGTTTTTAATCTGATTTTGCAACTCTAAGAAAAACTGCCGGGCTTGATCATGAGTTGTAAAATCGAATTTGGTATCAAAAATGCGGTTAATGAATGCGAATAAAGGCATCTGCCTCTTCAACGGGCAGTAAGCATCTTCTTTATCAAAAGCATTCTGCTGGAGATAGCTGAAATCGTAGAGCTCAGCTTTGAGGTAAGTGATCATGTCGTCGAGCGATATCCCCTCTTCTCCAACAACTTCCATCCGTTTTCCAATGTCATTCCCTTCAATAAGAATGCGCCGCGCTTTTTTAACCATTTCCCCCCAACCATCCACGTGATGATCTAACTCTTCTGCAACGGCGTCAACATATTTTGACCAAGACATCAACGGGTCGATGGCTGGATAACGCCTCGAGTCTGAGCGCGCGCGCGACAAGCCGAGGAAAGCCCCGACAACAGATAGTGTCGCTTGTGTGACAGGTTCTTCGAAGTTTCCTCCAGCAGGCGAGACGGCGCCTCCTATCGTGATAGAACCGGCTTTGCCATGACGCAATGACACCACTCCAGACCTTTCATAGAATTCTGCGATGCGAGAAGAGAGATAAGCAGGGAAAGCTTCCTCACCGGGAATCTCTTCAAGCCGGCCGGACATCTCGCGTAAAGCCTGAGCCCACCGGGACGTCGAATCAGCTAATACAAGGACATCAAGTCCCATCTGACGATAGTATTCAGCGATGGTGATCCCCATATAAATGGAAGATTCGCGCGCAGCCACAGGCATGGAAGAGGTATTGCAGATGATGACAGTCCTCTTAAGGAGAGACTCTCCTGTATGAGGGTCGATCAAGTGTGGAAATTCCCTAAGCACTTCAACAACTTCGCCTGCCCGTTCGCCGCAAGCAACAAAAACGACGATATCAACAGAAGCATATTTAGAAAGGTGATGCTGGAGAACTGTTTTACCAGCTCCAAAAGGGCCGGGAGTACAGAAAGACCCGCCTTTCATAAGAGGAAACTGGGTATCGATAATCCGTTCTCCAGTGTCCATCATTTTCGTCGGCTTGATTTTTTCCCCTTGGATCATCGCATTTTTGACAGGCCATTTTTGCATCATGGTGAATTGATGTTCATCACCAGCCTCATCAACAGCTTTCGCAATCACCGTATCAATCGTATAAGACCCCTCCTGGATGACCCAAGTGATCGTATAGGTCCCATATTTCGAGAATGGGATCATAATTTTGTGTTGAAAACGACCTTCCAACGTTTTACCGATGGCATCCCCTCGGATCAAGACATCCCCTTCTTTTGCAATAGACTCAAAATCCCAATGACGGTTTCGATCGAGAGAAGAGAGATAGAGGCCTCGGGGAAGGAAGTAGCCTGATACATCGGCTAAATTGACAAGAGGATTCTGCAAGCCATCAAAAATGGAAGATAGCAGCCCTGGACCAAGTTCAGCCTCAAGGAGATCGCCAGTGAAGAACACCTCATCATCTAATTGTATCCCTTTTGTGTCTTCGAAAACCTGAATTTTAACCTCATTGCCGGCAATCTCAATCACTTCGGCTTTCAGCTGAATTCCTTTTGAATGAACCATCGCCACCTCGCCTTGGCGGATATTCCCTTCAAATCTTACTTGTAGTAGATTGCCAAAGGCTTTGACAACAAAACCTTTTGCTTGCACATGTTCTCTAGGGGCGGTCATTTGTTCCATAATCACTTTTCCTTCGCGATGATATCGACGATCTCTTTACCTTTACCTGCGTCAAACTCAAACCACTCTTCTACAAGAATTAGCTGCATCAAATAGGCGAGCAGTCGTTCGATTGAAAAGGTATCTGACATATCGACCATATTTTCTATTGTGTTAAAACGATACTCATCAAGAGCTTTTTGGAGCTGCAAGGGGTCATCGCCATATTTATTGAATACCCATTTTAATTCTTGATATTTCTCCGGTGGTTCATAAATTTCTGCGTTTTCTTGAGCGAGTATTTGAGCGATAAGATCTTCTTCAGGATCTTCATATTGCATTTCCACATTTAAGTCGCGTCCCAGTTTCTTTGCTCGAAATGCAGTCAGGACTAACCTCAGTTCCCGTTCAAAGTTGAAATACCTCCGCAAAAACGGATCTTTATTGATCTCCCCGCTCTTAAAAAATTTAGAAAGCAGCTGGGGAAAATGACGCAATCGATCAGCTGATTTCTCGTGTGCGTCAATAAATTCAAAGACATAGGCTGGAAAACCTGTCCCGCTCATTAACGCTTCCCCCATATCAAGCGGAGCCATCGTTCCTCTTGGATCAAACGGCTGTCCCATCCAAAGCGACCGTAAATTTAGAATATCAAAAAACTTCCGAACAGCAACGACTTTATCGAAATCTTTTTCACTCAAATTATCAGAAAGTAGGGTTTGATATTCTTCAAACGTGATTTCAGGTTGAGCATCGAATGTTAAAAGCGGGATCATCGTCCCAATAAAGTAATAATGCTTCATTCCACCTCTTGGGTTATGCCGGCATTTAATGTCTAATTTTGGCAAGTCATTGGTTTAACTGAAGATTATTTTTCTAAAATCTTTACGCACATAATTTGCCAGGAGCTCTTTAAGCGCTTGATCGCTCAAATCCAACGTCATTTTCTTCCCAATTAAGCGCAATTGCACTCCACCTGCAAAATGACCTATTTCCAAGGGTTTATTTTGTAGACGCTTCTGGACGCTCTCAAGGATAAGATCAACGACATCATCAGGAGAAACAGTCTTAGGAATGACAGCTGCAATATCTGTTGACAACCCTTCTTTTTCGATCGCATTGACAATGGCATTGATAAGCCCTGCAACGACCTTCGAATCGGCCATATGCGTATCAAGAACCTGTTGAAGCTCTTCGTTGAACAGTTTATTTTCAATCTCTTGTCTTAACCCTTCTAAAGTTTGTTTGGAAGCCTGCTGCAAGGCTGAATGAAAGACACTCCTCTCTTGCTCAATCTGTCCACGAGCCTGCTTAATTAACTCTACAGCATGATGTTCAGCCTCCGCTTTTATCGACTCAGCATGCTTTTTTGCTTCAATTAAGAGTTTTTGAGCCTCTTCTTTTGCAGGCTCTATCGTTTTTTTCCGCAATTTATCGCAGATGCTCTGAATTCTGTCTTTACCGCTCTCCAATGACTTCATATACCTCTCTCCCCCTTTAAACGGGTCATTCATCCAGACTATACAGAGGAGTACAGTAATTTTCAATCGAAAAAAAACTTCTTTTCTTCTTTCAGGTGATGTGGTTATATTGATACCTGCATCAAGTTGAGAGGAGTTGATTGATGAGTTTTTCTTCCCCCATTTTCTTACTTACAACGTTGCTATTAGGTCAGCTTGCGATTGGTTGCGCTGCAGAAAAATCTCTAGCTGCCCAAGGCATCGAACCTGTTAACAAGCCTATACGTATTGAAACGTCCACCAGCCGCTCTGCCTCTACTCATCAAGAAAAAAAACAACCGAGACAAAACCAAGATGAGTTCATCACTTTTACTCCTCCAGAGGGATGGGTCATGGCCGACGTTAGCATGCTCCCCCCGAGCGTCAGAGTGATGGTTGTGGGAAAACCCCACTCCATTTTGCCCCCTTCGATCAACCTCGCAACAGAACCTTATCAAGGGACCCTTAAGCAGTACCTGAAAACGATCAAAAAAATGAACGAAGCCAAAGGCCACCCTTGGAAAGATCTGGGAACAATCCGAACAAAAGCAGGAACGGGGAGTCTATCCCAAGTGGACTTTCCCTCCAAATGGGGCGACATGAGAATGATGCATGTCATTTTAGTAAGAAATGGGCATGTCTACATCTTGTCAGCCTCATCCTTAAAAAGCGAATTCCCCCTCTTTTATAATGCCTTCTTCTCTTCTCTCCGCTCTTTGAGAATTGTCAAAGACCCCAACGAGGCTATCACCGACCCTAAGCAAAAAGAGAAGCTACGGGCAGCTGTGAACCAGCTTACTGAAAAATGGAATGCTCTTTTATACCGGCATTTAGCTGAAATTGCCGGTATAGAAAATCCACAACCATCAACCTCTGACCTTAGAAAAAAACTTTTTCACAGCGATCATTTCCAAAACGCCGTTTGGATCCCCTTTTTAAACATGATCAACGAAGACTATAAAAATGAAGCGGCTTCATGGAAAGAACTCTTTGTACAAAAAATCGAAGATAGTTTATTAACTGATGCCTGT
The DNA here is from genome assembly GCA_020051075.1 of Parachlamydiales bacterium. Taxonomy (GTDB): domain Bacteria; phylum Chlamydiota; class Chlamydiia; order Chlamydiales; family Parachlamydiaceae; genus JAGVJP01. The sequence continues at coordinate 37,802 of JAGVJP010000032.1, read as the reverse complement.
ATAACCAAAATTCATGACACGACCACCCCCTAGGAGGATTATTCTATGTCTCTATTCAAAAAATTAGCCATCTTCACACTTGCTTTTTCCCTTGTCAGCTTCTCACTGTCTCGGTTAGAAGGGGTGACTTATGTGACTGATACAGGCGGTTATGCCTATGACGAAGCACGCGCAGTCACAAACCTAGCTCCTGCCATCGCTCTAGGAACTGTAGCCATCGCCGGTGTTATCGCCATTGCTGTGCAAAATTCGCATGACTGCTCATCCTCTTCCCACTATTCGAGCTCCAATAGCTCTTCTTCGTATTCTTCATCTTACAGCTCCCCATGCTATTGCTCTCATAGCTGTTCATCCTCTTACAGCTCCTCTAGTAGATGATCAAACAGTTTTTGCCGTTCGAACGTTTAGGATTATCTATCAGACAAAAACACCTCCCTTTGCAAGTAAAGGGTGGTGTCAGCATCTTAACATACCCTTCTCAACTACTCTTCTCTCACCTCTTACAGATCATCATTGCCCTTCTTTCTCTATTCTACTTATCAGCCTGCTCCCCTACTTATCAACGAAAGTGGGAGCTGCAAGAAAACATCACTCTTACATCTAAATTTAATAGCGGCCGCCTGATCCTTCCTCCTGACACTGACAGCTCAAACCTCGAGCTAGATATCACTCGGAGCTATTCCGGAACCAGATTCTATGTCAACTTGCTCTCCCTTCAAGCGCCGCCGCTAAAAGAAGATCCTTCTCGCACACGTCTTGAAATCAAATTCGAAGCAGACGAAGAGCCCTGGATCGTCTATCCCTTTCTATTTAGAGGCGGGCAACGGCTTCTATTCCCTGCCGAAGTCGCCGAAGCTTTGATCGATGCCCTATTTCAAGGAAGGACTTTTACGATCACCATTGGACGAAGCACCCTCCTTGCTATTCCCGACCAGTTTTGTGAGGAATATGCAAAACTGATCTCGCTATCCATCTAACCGCCCTATCGTGAACGAGCCCGGAACAGGATAGGCAGGATAGACAAAAAAAAACAGGATAGGCAGGATAAGAAAGATAGGACGGGAAAAATAAATTTAGAATAAAAAAATGAAATATTTACCCTTATCCTATTTTTTATCATTATCTTTCTTATCCTGCCTATCCTGCCGCGAAGCGATCCTACCTATCCTGTTTTTTGTTTATCCTGCCTATCCTGTTGCGGGCTCGGACACGATTTCTCAGGACATGAAAAAACTCCTTACCTAAAATCATCCTTTTTGTGTAAATATTGATACCGGTACGATAGCCCCTACCCAAAGGAAAAAGATGCAACGCTTACAAAATATCCTGAGCACATTAGTGATTTTCACATTGACGACCAGCACGGTTTTAGGGCAAGATCCTGAAGTAGATGAAATTGAAGACTATAGTCCAGCATATCATCAGACTCATTATGCAGCCCACTGGTCAGCCTATGTCCCCCTTTCAGCAATGGCTGTTGCCGCTATTTATTTGGGAATAGCAGATAACGCGAACAACAACCTCTCCTCATCTTCATCTTCGAGTCGCAGAAGTTGGAACTCCCATAGCGGAAGCTACTATGACGAATATTACTCAAGCTATTCACAATACGGGGGTTACAGTTATGACAGATCGAGTAATTACAGCTCAAGCTCGAGAAGTAGATGTAAAGCTCATTTCAGCCATCACTAAAAATTTGACGGTTTCTATAAAAATGTATTGCAGAAAAACTATCTTATGGTTCATAAATGAGAACGTAAAGCTTTAGAGGCTATTTTTATGCTTATGTCGCGTGTAAACATAAGCGTAGAATTGACTCAACGTGACACGTATCAATTTTAAGGAAAAAAATATGAAGAAATTCAATCAATTTATCGCCTCGACAATTCTAATGGCATTGTGTGTTGGGCAAGTGCAAGGGCAACCATTTGAACAAGGGCAGCCTCTTGGAAATAACGTAGAATACTATGATGATGGCAGCGCCTCCTGTTGCGATGAAACATGCGCTGCTTACTGCGACAGTGGATGCGCGTCTACAATGTCAGCTTGGATTCCACTCGGAGCTTTAGGTATCGCAGCAATCTTAATTGCCACAACAAACCGACACCATGGCCACGGCAGTAGCAGCAGTAGTAGCAGCAGCAGCAGCAGTAGCAGCAGCAGCTCACATAGCCATTCACACTATGGATCAAGCTGTAACTAATCTCTCTTTATGTAAAAGGGCTGAAAAACGCCCTTTTACATCATCTTCATCTCTTCTAAGTAATTTTCAATAGATTCAAAATAGTGGTCGACAAAGAGAAATTGGTTTCTCAGAAAACGTCCATCAGCATTTTCTGAAGAGATCTTATAGAAAAACTGACCAAAACGATAACGATATTCTAGAAGCTGCTGAGAAAGCTTTTCAATCGTTCGCTCGAGAAATTGATCTTTAACTTTTTCTTTTTCAACTCGTTGAACCGTCGCTAGAAACTCTTGTAAATAGGTTTTCATATCGTTGATATCGAGCTCGATTTCATGGATATGGGAATAGATATCCCCCTTGGCAGTCCACTGTTCAATCTGCTCAAATAAACGTTGAAAATGCTCTAACCGATAAGCATGTGAAGGGTCTTCGCGATACCCAACCAAGCCTTGATGGAGGCGGTAAATCTGATGAAAGGCAGGAAATCCATGCAACACATGATACTTCCAGTCTTCGCGCATCCCATCAGACAGCGTCTTGTTCACTAAAGTGACTGAAGACATCTGCTGGCTCCCAATCTCGTCGCATAAATTCAACTTCGCAAGCAATTTACCTGCAAATTTATTCATCATCGAGCGAGAAATCAGCGGCTGCCCCATTTCATGAAGGAGATTGTCTATATCCTCTTTTACCACCGTCGCTCGATGCTGCTGGATAGTAAGATCTTCATCCAGTGCTTTTTCTAAATGTTGAAATAATTCATCAAGCTCTTCTGTAGAATAGATCAACGAAACCAATTGTTTGGCTTTTTCAGGTTCAGGTCCAACGATCCATTCAGAAAACCCCCATCTAGACCGGACATAGGGATTTGGGTCATGTTTAAGCAAAAATGAGCGATAGGCGCACATTGTATGCAGAAGCAGCCGCAGCTCGTCGCGATATAGTTGAATTTTTCGCTTGATTCGATCTAAATTCTGTTGAAATCCCCCTTCTTCACATTCTAAAGCTTTCCACTCTAAACTCGTTCTGAAGAATCCTTCTTTGAAATCATTCAGATAGATTCTGAAAAGGCGGACAACCTGTTCAATGCCAGAAAGGTATTTGAGCGCTCGAACGATATCAGAAGCAACCTCTTTATTTGGCTGGCGATCAAGTTCTAGCAATTTGAGCAATTTGTATACATCGAGATACAGGACATAATCTTTTGCTTCTAATAATGCAAGAACAGGGTATCCTTTCAGTCTTTGAGCACTTTCTTCCGCAGAGGTGTAGAGATCGCTGAACTTATGATAGCGACGGACAAACAGCTCATATTGTTGACGAAGGAACTTATCAGTATGATGGAGGTTCTGAATCAACCTCTTATCAATGGAAGACTTGCGGAAAGAAAACCATTTTCCTCTTGAACATCCACGATCATCATAGATATAATCGATTAAAGGCTGTTCAATGCGCTTTAACGTCCATAACAGTTCTTCCGTCCGATGAGCGAGAAGATCTTTCAAATCAGAGATAACTTGGAAAGTAGACATCTGCCATCGATCGATCGAAACATGCTCAACTTGTTGAAAAAGCTCTACCGCAGAGCTTTCCAAGACTTCAGCAAAACTCCAGAAGGCTCGATTTAACGCAACGAGAATTTGATCAACCGTCTGAGAAGAGTCCGTCCCTTCTCGATCTTTGACAGAAAGCGCCGAGGCTGTTTTTTTCATAACCTCGATCACATCAGATAGCTTCAATAGGGCGGTCGCAGCTGGGATGACCGGAGCAGCAGTGTCTAGCGCGGCTGGTTGAACAATGGTGACGATTTTCTGAACCAACCTTGCCTCTCTCTCTCGCAAGTAACTTTCGAGCAGCAAAACTGTCTGACTATCAAAGTCGATAATCCCTTGAAAATCCTTAAAAGACATTTTTACACCTCTCCATCAAAACTGATTGATCCATTTACTTCACCCTAGCAAAATGCTAAATTAAAAGTAACTATTCAAAGGATGAACATTCAGGACTATTGCAACATCGGGACAAAATCTGTATGATGTTCTGCAATATTAAACAGGAAGTATCATCATGCAAAAAGGGCATATTCTTCAATTCTGCTGTCAGCACTGTCAAAAACCCATCCAATTTTCAGTCTTCGATCTCGAAAATAACCGGGCGCATATCCGCTGTTCTGCTTGTGGAGTGATCTATGATTTCAGTGACGAAACCTTGCAGCGGCAGGTGAAGAAATTTGAAGATCTCTGCCGGCAAATTCAACTTTCAGAAGAGATCTTCTCAAACACATCGGTAGGCATCTATCTTGGAGATAAAGAAATCAAAATCCCCTATAAAATCCTGCTGACCCGCCTGAATTCCACACTAGATCTGATGTTAGGAGACCGTCCTTTAACGATCACTTTTCGCATCGAACCGAACATTGATACTCCAAAACTAGATAATTATATCAAAAATCTTTAGAGTCTAGATTATCTAGATATTCTAACCAATGGAGGTCCCCGATGGGTCAACTTAAAAAACTCAGAGAAATGACCGTTATCGTCTGCGATACAGGCGATATTGAATCGATACAAAAGTATCACCCACGAGACGCAACCACAAATCCGTCCCTCATTTTAGCTGCCATCCGCCAACCTGAATATCATGAATTGATACAAGAAGCCGTCTCCTATAGCCAAGCCCATGCTAAAACATCCTCTCAACAGATTCCCCTCCTGATCGATAAGCTGTTTGTCAACGTCGGTGCAGAAATACTTAAGATCATCCCCGGGCGCGTTTCTACCGAGGTCGATGCACGTTTATCTTTTGACGTCCAAGGAAGCATTGAAAAGGGAAAATTCCTTATCTCCCTGTATGAGACAATGGGGATAGACCGAGAACGTGTTTTGATCAAACTCGCCTCGACATGGGAAGGAGCTCTTGCAGCAAGAGAATTAGAAAAACTAGGCATCCATTGCAATATGACATTGCTGTTTTCCCTATGTCAAGCCATCCACTGCGCAGAAGCTGGCGCTACCTTAGTCTCTCCCTTTGTTGGACGCATTCTCGACTGGTATAAGGAACACGAAAAAGTCTCAGGATATGCTCCAGCTGATGACCCTGGAGTCAAATCAGTAACGGAGATCTACAACTATTTTAAACACTTCGGATACAAAACTGAAGTGATGGGAGCAAGCTTTAGAAATAAGGAAGAGATCCTCCAACTCGCGGGCTGCGACCTGCTGACCATCGCTCCCAAATTAATGGATGAGCTGATGCAGTCTGAAGGTGATGTGCCCAGACTCCTCGACCCTGAGAAGGCAAAAACTAAAAAAATTGAGAAAATCCCTCTTGACGAGAAGACGTTCAGACTGATGTTGAATGAAGATGCGATGGCAACAGAGAAACTTGCCGAAGGGATACGGAATTTTGCAAAAGCCGCCGTTGAACTCGAAAAGGTGATATGCTCAACCTATCTCAAAGCAGGATGTGCCTAGCACTCGAGAAGGAATCCATTTCAAAATGATGCAATGCAAAGACAGCTTGCGAGCTGCCTTTGCATGTATTAAAGCTTCTTCGCTGGATTAACGGCGCTGATTCGCTTGTTCTCTACAAAATTTCGCAAAGCTAATAACAACCGCAAGAACCGCCACAGAACCATATACGCAAATGCCCAATTTGGCAAGCTTATGTGGCAAGGGTTTTCCAGCTGTGAATTTGTACGCTAGAGCAGCTAAACCACAACAGATTCCCGATGTCCACAGAGTTGCGTTTGCCCACCCCATCGACGTTAAATGGTCCCGTCGCATACCATCATCCCTAGCTTGATTAAAAGCTCTCAGAGGAATCAATAATTCTCCTAGATATGACACAAAAGGTCTACAATTAATAGCCATAAAAAACACCTTATTTTTTGTTAAATTATACTCTTGTTTAAGAATTCGAAAACCAATTGTACACTATAAAAATTTAACTGTCAATAACAGTAAACAAACAATAATATTTATTTAATAAAATCAAACTGAATATGAAGTGTGGATTTTGATTGAGCTTCGAAGGTGGACAGTATGGACTCAAGGGTGACAACAGTGCCTCCATCTTGTCCAATCTAAACGAGGATCTTTTATATTACAATACGACTCAACGCGGATTTTGGGTTCATTCGATTTGCTCAGAGAACATGTCCTCTGAATCCATATGTGTCCATGAGGCTGTGTCTAACGGTGTTGTTGATTCATTTGTGCATGGCAGAATCTAGCAAAACTCATGGCAACCGCTGCCACCATAGCAGAACCATAAAAACGAACGCCAAATTTAGCAAGCGTATTTGGTACCGTTTTTTGGGCTGTGCGTCTGAATGCAATATAGGAAATCGTACAGACCACAGCCGAGCCCAAAAGAGCGGCATTGATGAACCCCATCGCATTTAAGTACCGCGTCCGAGCTGTCTCAGGATAATCATATTCATATTCTCTCCGCATACATGCTCTACCAGGAATCAATAAATCCCCTACATACGACAAAAAAGGAAGACATGTTATAGCCATAATACATCTTTTGATAGGTTGTAGTTAACTTTAATAAAAACGGAACGAATTGTATACATTTCAAATTCAGTTGTCAACACATTAGACAGTTGCTAGTTTAGAAGAGTAGATCTAGATGAAAAAATATCAGCTTGAGAAACGACTGACAATGCCCTCTTGTGCTCTTGTCCCTTATCCTTAAGTCACAACCTCTGTTAGTTGATCATCAAAATTTGAGAGCACAAAAAACCCGCAAAACTTGAGACTCAAATTTTGCGGGTGGGAACAAATTCTATTATATTGACGATGCTGATGATGACGATGATGACGATGAGTCAGTTGTTGTTGGATTTTGACTTAACGGCAGAGCAGCATCAGCTTTTGGGCCTCTAAACTGCATAGCAGCACGGATCCCAATAGTCACAGCATAAGCAGCAGCCAAAACAAATAACGCCTTCAAAGAACGGTTTGCGAAGCTTGACGCAACTGAACGTTTCAGACCCATTGCACAAAGGCCCAACAATGCAGTTGTCACCGCGATCTGTCCTTTGAATACATTTTTTTTCTCTAAGCTTGGAACCAGGTAATATTGAGCAGATTCTTTAACTGCTTGAAAAGTTATAGCCATTATACATCTCCTTGTATATCTAATTTTTGTTGTGTTGTTTAATAACAACAAGTCAATTTTATATCTTTCGCGAATTTTAATCAACCATTTATAACAAATTCATAAAATTTAACTAGTAAATTCTTGCTTTATCTCGAAGAAACAAACTATCAAATCTTAAAATTCCATGGCAAATAGAGAAACAACTCCTTTGAAAATAGACAATTCCTGTAAGTCGTCTGCTCATCTTTTGCTTGCATGCTATCATCTATAACCGTTCTTCGAAAAAAATAATATAGAAAACGGAGAAGCTGTGAAAAAACTCGCTGCAGTTAGTTTGAAAAGATGGTGGCGATTTCAGAAAAGACGTAAGGAAATGGACAAAACACATGTCCGAATCCAAATGAGGACTTCGACTCTCCTTCGAAACCTACAAAAAAAGCTGTCAGCAGCTAAAAAGCCACTAACAGCTAAGTGAACGTCATTCAATCCTATTCAGGGACAACTAGAGACTAGTTCAGCGACTCAGACTGATATCCGAGTTGTAGCTTCAGTTGTTTGTGATTGTTGTGTTAATCTTTGTCGTTCAGCCTGTATGTTTTGATACAATTTCACAACAGCAAAGAGGGCGATTAAAACAGCTAAAGTGCCAAAACCGGCAAATCCAGCTTTGAAAACGCGATTTGCTGTCGTTTTTGCTGCTGTGCAGAGTAATGCAACTCCAGAAATAATCGATAGTGCGACCGAAGTCAAAAAGGCTTTGTTCGTCTTATCCATAAAACCGTAGGCTCGTTGGCTTTCTGGATTGATCATCAAACCATTAGCAAACCCAGGCATGACTAGCATACCAGTATACAAACTGCACATTACATCACATTTCATAATAATTCTCCTTTTACAATATTTTTCATTCCACTAACAACGCAAGTTTGAATTTTTCAAAGAAATTTGTCAAGCTTTATTAAAAAAAACAAAAAGTTTAAATATAAAATAAATTTAAATTAGATTCCATGCCAACATTGTTATTTTCGATTGACAAAAAGCAACTGCCAGCAACTAAAAGCCACTGACAGCATATTTTAAATGGGTTCAGTCCTATTCAAAACGACTGCCCCCTAGTTGGATTAACACAGTGTAGTTTATCCCGACAATATGATATTGGTATTTTATTCATCATCATCCACGATCAGCAAGCCGGCATCATCAGGAACAGAAAATGTATTGCCAGAAGATGAACTTGTGTCTATCTAGATGCTTTCATCTTAATCATCTTCATTATTGATAAGTTGATATAATTTGACAACACCAAAGAGAGCGATCAAAGCAGCAAGAGTACCAAAACCTGCAAACCCAGCTTTGAAAACGTGATTTGCTGTCGTTTGTGCAACTGTGCGAAGTAATGCCACACCAGAAATCGTGGACAGCACAACCGAGGCAATAAAAGCTTTGTTTAAATTTACCATTAGCTTTAGAAATGCCTGCTCAGACCCTTCCGCGACTATAAAATGACCAGAAGCATTTCCGGGAATAACTAGTGCAGCAAGATAGTTACGACTAATACGCATTGAAAAATTACATGTCATAATATTTCTCCATATATAATATGTTTGTTTTTTAAGGAAAGGTGCTAATTATAGATCTTTACAAGATAGTTATCAATCATTTACTTTGAATGAATGAACAATTTTGTTCTTGTCTCTCTTGGACATTGTTGCATCAATCATAAATTTCTTGAAACCGGTCCATTTTACTTGATACGAAAACTTCAGCAAGCTATACCTGGGTTCAGTCAAGGCGTTAAGGATTCAAACGATATGCACGCAGCACAACACACTCTCTTCATACTGGACACGTTCTGGGGCATCGACCCTCTCCTCACCCTCTACGCCATTATTGCTTTTATCGTCATCGGAGTGGGCTTAGCAGGTTTAATCCTTTTCACCAGGACAAAATTTGTCAGCTCGGAGATGTGCACCATCAAAATCAATACTGACGACACACTCACCATCCACACTCCAGGCGGAGGGACTCTGCTCAATGCCCTCACCTCCCATGGGATCCCCATCCCCTCTCCTTGCGGGGGGAAAGCGACTTGCAAACAATGCAAAATAAAAATCATTGAAGGGGCAACTCCACCGCTGCAAACCGATATGGACACGTTCTCAAAAAAGCAGGTGAACGAAGGATGGCGCCTCTCCTGCCAAGCTAAAGTCAAAGGAGACCTCCACGTCGAAGTGGACGAACATGCCCTTGGAGTCAAAGAATGGATGGCTACCGTCGTCAGCAACAACAATGTCGCCACCTTCATTAAAGAACTCGTCGTAGAGATCCCTGAAGGTGAAGAGGTCCCCTACCACTCAGGCGGATATTTACAATTCCATGTCCCCCCTTTCGTCACTAACTCTGAAGAATGGAAAGGGACGATGGACCCGATCTACTACGCCGACTGGGAGAAATTTAAACTCTTTGGCCATCAGCTCGATTTCAGCCACCTCCCTTCCCCTCCCACTGAAGTGATACGAGCCTATTCGATGGCATCATACCCAGCAGAAGGGCGGAAGCTCCTCTTCAACATCCGGATTGCCACACCTCCATTTGTCAATGGCAAAATGGACCAGGAAATCCCCTGGGGCATTTGCTCCAGCTACTCGTTTTCGTTGAAGCCGGGCGATAAAGTGCGCCTTTCAGGACCGTATGGGGAATCGTTTATGATTAACGATGAACGGGAACTTGTCTTCCTGATCGGCGGGGCAGGTTCGTCGTTTGGCCGCAGCCATATCCTCCATCTCTTCTATACAGCAAATACCAAAAGAAAAGTGACGCTCTGGTATGGCGCACGGTCTATAAAGGAAAATATCTATCAGAAAGAGTATGAAGATCTCGAGAAAAAATTCCCTAATTTCTCTTACCGACTCGTCCTTTCCGAGCCCTTGCCAGAAGATATCGAAGCAGGATGGCCATCAAAAGATCCTGTGAAGACAAATTTTCTGTTCAAAGCCTTCGAAGAAGGACAGCTCAAGCACATGGAATATCCTGAAGAGTCGCTGTTCTATGTCTGCGGTCCTCCCATGCACAATAAAAGCATCCTCAAACTGTTAGACGACTACGGAGTGCCCAGAGAAAGCATCGTGCTCGATGACTTTGGAAGCTAGGCATCAGGTCATCCATGCGCATCATTGCAGCACAAATAAACCCGACGATTGGAGATCTCAAACGAAACACTGAGAAGATTCTCCATGCCATAGAGATCGCGCGGCAAGATCAAGCAGACCTCGTCCTCTTCCCGGAATTGGCTTTATGCGGATACCCTCCCGAAGACTTCCTCCTCCTCCCTCACTTTATTGATGCTGTCGCAAAGCATCTAGACATCATCGTCAAAGCCACGAAAGGGATCGCTGCTGTTGTAGGGTTGCCCCGCGAGACGAAAAGCGTTTCAGGGAAAAGGCTGCACAATAGTGCAGCGTTGATTCACGACGGCCAGCTAGAGGGATATGCCGATAAAATCCTCCTTCCCACCTATGATGTTTTCGATGAGAGGCGCTATTTCGAACCTGGAACCTCTGCGGCAATCTGGAATCTGAACGAATGGACGATCGGTGTGACGATATGCGAAGATGCCTGGCAGCACAGCGGCCTTCTCCAGATGATGACCTACGCGAGGGATCCCATCCAAGAACTTCACCAGCATCGCCTGACGTGCATGATCAACCTGTCAGCCTCCCCCTACAGCCTAAACAAGTTCCCCAAACGAATGGAGGTTTTCTGCAAAACTGCCCGTTCGCTTGAATGTCCGGTGATCATGTGCAACCAAGTTGGGGGGAATGACAGCCTAATCTTTGACGGCTATAGCCTCTATGCAGATAAAGAAGGGATAAAAAAAATCTCTCGAGGCTTTAAAGAAGACTTCCTTTCAGTCGACCTCGACAAGCCATCTCAACCCCTCTTGCTCTCCCAGTCTCCCATTGCAGACCTCTACGACGCATTAGTCCTCGGCATCAGAGACTACTTCAATAAATTAGGATTTAAGAAGGCCTGTTTGGGCCTTTCAGGGGGCATTGACTCGGCGGTCGTCGCCTGCCTTGCCACTGCGGCATTAGATAAAAGCCATATCTTAGCTATAGAGATGCCCTCAAGATATACGTCTCCCGATAGCATCACCGATGCAACTCTGCTCGCTGAACGGCTCGGCATCGACTATCAAATGCTGTCAATCGAAGAGCCCTTTAAAAGCTACCTTGCCCTCCTCGCCCCCAGTTTTGTCGACCAGCCCGCCGACACCACAGAAGAAAATCTACAAGCGCGGATTCGTGGGATGCTCCTGATGGCATTCTCCAATAAATTCGGGTATCTCGTCTTGAGCACTGGAAATAAAAGCGAACTTGCCATGGGATATTCGACCCTATATGGCGACATGTGCGGAGGATTAGCTGTCTTGGGCGACCTCACCAAACAGCAAGTGTACGCCTTGGCAGAATGGATCAATCGGCGTGGAGAACTCATCCCTCGCCGTACCATCGAACGGGCGCCCTCAGCAGAACTCCGTCCAAACCAAAAAGACTCCGACACCTTGCCTGACTATGCTATCATCGACCAGGTCCTGCAAGCCTATGTCGAAGAGCACCAATCGCCTGAAGAGATTGCAGAGAAATATCATTATCCTCTTTCTTTAGTCAAAGACTTGGTGAAGAGAATTCATGACAACGAGTATAAACGAAGGCAATCCCCCCCTTCTTTGAGAGTATCCGAAAAGGCTTTCTCCGTTGGCAGAAGATTTCCGATCGTGCAAGGATGGGTAAAAAAGGAATAACTTATGCAAAAAATCACTTTTCTTTTGTTGATTTTACTCTCGCTTGCCGGACAGATCGAAGCACATCAAGGAAATCAACTGATAGAGTCTCAGATTTTGTCTACAGCGCTATCGAACCCTCCTACGACTAGCGATGAACTCACTCTTGTGAACGTCATCAACTGGATCGGTCGATTCCACCTTCTCTTCGTCCATTTTCCCATTGCATTGATCGTCATGACGGTCTTGGCGGAATGGCTCCTGGTTTGGCAGCGGAAAGTCATCTTCGACCACGCAGCCCGCTTCATGATCGTTTCTGCCGCTGTGTTTGCCCCGATGACCGCACTGCTTGGCTTGGCCTTGTCCTATCAAGTCCCCTATGAAGGACTCTCTCTAGACCTTTTTGAATGGCACCGTTATTTCGGTTTGATGACAACGGGGCTGGTTCTGATCGCAGCATTTCTAAGAGAGCGTTATTCAAGACAATACACAAATTCACTCACTGCTTATTACTTCGTTCTCGCTGCTCTTTTTATCTGCCTCAACCTCACAGGGACTTTTGGCGGATTCCTCGCCTTTGGATTCGACATATGGTAGAACAATGATAGGCAAAAAACAGTGATAAGCAAAAACATAAAAAAATAAACCGTAACTTCTCAAAACAAAAAAAACAGGATAGGCAAGATCGCGAGCGGCAGGATAAGCAGGATAAGAAAGATAATGATGATCAAAAAAAAATTTTATTTAAATAAATCTGCATGTGATCCAGTCCTTTCAAAAACAATTTCAGTTTTTGTTTTGCAATAGACTAATAACCAGTCTGGTTCTACATGACATTCCCACCGGCCTTGATAATTCCTTTTTAATTTGTGATTGCGATGTTTTTGATCTAACGGCTCTTCATTAGATAATTTCTTGATTATATCTCCAAGTTTGGCCAATTCCTTCCCTCTTTTTCTAGCAATTTCCACCTCTTTATCAAATTTTGTTGTAGTAAAGACTTCCAACATTATTTAAGACCAAGTTTATCAATTAAATCATCGGCGTTTTTGTATCGAACGAGTTTTTTTCTTTGATCAGTATCTTGAAAGACCTTGATTGTCTCTTCGTTGGGTTCGTTTTCACTCAATAGATTTTCTCGAAGACATGTCAGAATAAGATCTTTCAAAGAAATTCCAGAAAGAGCAGCAAGTGCCTTTAATTTTTTATGATCGATCACAGGTAACTCGAAAGTTAATCTTGTATGATCTTGATGATGTGCAGCCATACGTTATCCCCTTTTCCTTTCTTTTATTTTAGCATATTTATGTTTTTTATCAAAAACATAAAATCCTTCATATCCTGTCATTTTTTAACGGATAGGGCAAGATAGCAAATATCTTTACGCACCATCATCCCTATCCTGTTTATCTGTGCGGGGAAGTTGTATCGACGGATGTCCGAATCGCTTGACTTGCTTGATATATTTTTACAAGACCATAGAGTGTGATTAAAGCCGCGAGGGTACCAAAACCTGCAAATCCAACTTTGAAAATACGATTTGCCGTCGTTTGTGGAGCTGTACGAAGAAGCGCTAGACCCAAAACAGTGGATAGCAGAACGGAAACGAAAATGAGTCTATTCAACTTCTCGGTTAACTGAGCGACAGGCAAAAAATGTGCCTCTAAATCCTGAGAATAGGAAACAACTAATAATCCAATCTTACACACTACAACACCTCTCTTTTTATTGGTTATTCAACGAAAAAAAATTAACATGGTTAACAATAAAAATCAATCGAATTAAATAGTTTTAATTATAATATTGAATCAGAAAAATCGAAAACAACTTTCTTATAAACTAAGCTCTGACAAGAAAGTCATGAGTGGCGAAGGATATAACGCAAGAAATAATAATGCCGCCAAAGAAACCGCTCCTACAATAGAAGCCGGCCAGGAAGATGCCACAGGCTGTTGCTCAGAGGCAGGGGCTGAAAACATCAACGCCGCAATGCGGGTATAGTAATAAGCTGATAAAATTGTCACAATAAGTCCCACTATCGCTAGGGCGTAGTAGTGTGCTTCAAAAGCGACTTTAAAGAGGTAAAACTTCCCAAAAAATCCAGCGGTAGGGGGAATCCCCGCCAATGTCAACAGGCAAATAGTCATCATCCCAGCCAGCCAAGGAGATCTGTAAAACAACCCTTTGAGGTCTCCGAGCATCACCCCATCGCTGCTGTTATCCAGAAAAGCCAACCCGGCGAAGCAGCCAAAGGTAGCAAATGCATAGATGACAAGATAAAACAGCAGCGCTGTGAGAGCATCCGGCGTCCCGGCTGCTAATGGAATCAGAAGAAACCCTGCTTGAGCTATTCCTGAGTAAGCAAAAAACCGTCGGAGCTGCTTCTGCTTCATCGCAACATAATTAGCATAGATCAACGTCGGGAAAGCCAACAGAGCAATGCATTCATTCCAATGGAGGCTAAACTGAGGAAGGGCGACTAAGAATACGCGGGCTAACGCTGCAAACGCTCCCACCTTAGTCCCTATAGCCATAAAAGCAGTGACAGGAGTAGGCGCGCCATCATAAGCATCGGGCGCCCAGAGGTGGAATGGGACAATGCTTGCTTTGAACATCAACCCAAGGGTGACTAAGCCAATCCCTCCCATAAACAGCAGCTGATCCGTTGAAGTTGAAATCGAGAGAAACAGCTGGAGCAATGGACTAAATTGTGTTGTCCCTACAGCGCCGTAGATCAGAGCAATCCCGTAGAGAAGAAATGCTGCTGCTAGCGCCCCCATGAGGAAGTACTTCATCGATGCCTCTTGAGCAAGCTTCCATTTTTTGACGTAAGCGCACAAAACATACAGAGAAAGCGACAACGTTTCAATCCCAAGAAAAAGGGTCAAAAAGTCAGCTGCAGCTCCGATTAAAATCAAGCCAAAGAGTCCTGAGAGCAAGAGAAAGTAATACTCACCATGAGTGACCTCAAAACGGCGGAAAAAAGGGACGGATAGAAGCGTGATAGCGATTCCGATGAAAATGAAAAAGAGTGTAAAAAAACGGGCAAGGGGGTCGAACATCAGCCAAGGATTCAACAAAGGGTTGTCACTTTGTGGTGCGATTGCAGCAGCAATGCTAGCAAGGATAAGGGAGCCTAATGTAAAAAAGAACAGGGTTGTATTCTTGGCTTTTGCAAGGAAGCATTCGATTAGGATCACCCCTAAAGCCGCCAATAAGATGATGATCATCGGGCTGAGAGCAGCAAAGTCAACTGATGATAATGTGACGGTATTCATTGGTTTTCCTCAAATTTTTCGTTAGTCACAGCTGTTTGGACCGTGGGTTCGATTTGCTTCAAGATCGGCGACGGGTAAAGCCCTAACAACAGCACTAAGATGACTAAAGGGGTCGCCAATGCAAATTCTGAAGGTGAAAGATCTTTCCATTGGGGGTTAAATGCATTGGACTGATCAAAATAGAGCTTCTGCATCCATCTCAACATATAGACAACCGATAAGATGACTGTCAATCCAAGCAGGGCCGCACTCCACGGATTCTCTTCAAAAACACCGAAGAGAATCATCAACTCGCCGATGAAATTATTCATTCCAGGGAGACCCACGGTTGATAAAACAAAAATTAACGTCAGCCAGCATAGATGGGGAAGATATTTTGCAACGCCAGTGTAGAAATCAATCTGCGTTGTCTTGATCCGCTGCTGCAGCCATCCTGCAACAAGGAAGAGAGCGGTAATGGTTATGCCATGATTCAATGCTTGTAGAATGGCTCCTGAATGGGCAGTCTCGCTCCAGATAAACAACCCAGCAAGAATAAAATTGACATGCGACAAGCTGGAATAAGCAATGAGCCTTTTGTAGTCAGTCTGACGCCATGCTGCTAGAGCGGCATATAATACCCCCGCCACTGAAAGAGGCAGCAAAACAGGGCTCCACTCTTCGATGTAAGTCGGGAATAAGAAAAAGCCAATTCTGAAAATGCCGTAGATTCCAGCCTTGGATAGAAGCCCTGAAAGGAGTATTGTCCCCCCTAACGAAGCTTCACAATAGGCGTCAGGGAGCCATGCATGAAAAGGAAATAGCGGGGTCTTCACAGCAAAAGCTAAAAGGAAAATTGCACAGATCCAAGGGGCCGCAGGAGATGAAGAGGCTGATTTAGCCAGGAGATTGAGATCGAAGGTGCCTCCAGCAGTGAAATAGAGGGCTAATACAGCAGCGACCATGAGGACTGAACCAGCGATCATATAGATTAAGAATTTCAGTGCTGCAGCATGCCCCTTCTCGGCCGCTCCCCATACAGCGATGACAAAATACATAGGAAGAAGCATCGCCTCCCAGAAAAGGGTGAACACAACCAGGTCGCGAGAGGTGAAAAACCCAAACAGAAAAGCTTCCAATAAGAAGACCAAGCCATAGTAGAAATAAGGCTTTGAAGGATTCTGTTCAGCCAAGATGCTGACGGGGACGATTGCTGCAGTCAAAAACAAGAAGAGCAGAGAGACTCCATCCACTTCTAAATGGAAGTTAATTCCAAGGGCAGGAAGCCATGGATAGTCAATAGATAAGCCGATCCACTGACCAATGCCTGCGATTAAGACAGCGAGGGGAATGAAGCTCAGAACTGCTGCGATGGTTTTCAAGTTCCTCGTTGGATAGAAACTAAACAAAAACATGGAGGCCGATGCAAGCAAAGGGATAATGAATAATAGCAATAGGTTCGACATGAATCTTCCTTAAAAAACTACAAAATAGGCAATCAATAAAACGGACCCTAAAACCATCCAAGCGACATACGAACGAATCTGACCGCTCTGCATTCTCTGAAACCAGCTAGCAGTGCCTTGTGTCGCATGAACAATGCCATTCACTGATTGGTCAATAACATTTGGTTCAAAGACATCCTTGATCCATTGAGCCACAGCTTTTAAAGGCTGTGCAATCAAATTCCAATACAGCTCATTGACATAACACGAATTCTTTAAGAACATCAGAGACCCCTGAAGCCGTTTAGCATAGCGTGTATAGATAAAATAGGCACTGACGACAGCCAAGATGGCACCAGAAACTGTGAACCATGTTTCCGGAGTAATAATGAAACCACTTCTTAATTCTTCCTCAGGGAGGGTGATATGGACATCGTCGATGAGGAAGTATTCAAGCAGCGGACGGGTAGCAAAGGTGAAGCCGAGAAAACCGCCGATGGTGGCAAGGACAGCTAATATTTTCACAGGAACCAGCATAATCGATGGAGCTTCTTTAGCATTTTTGATGTTCTCATCTTTTAAATTGAGAGGGCCTAAAAATGTTAAACAATAGGCACGAGTCAGATAGAACCCTGTCAATATACAAGCAGCAAGGCCGATATAAAATAGTGTATGGAATCCTGACAGCCATTCTTGTTCTAAGATTAAATCTTTGCTGAAAAAAGCGGCGAAAGGGGGAATGCCGGACAAGGCCAAAACACCGAGTAAAAATAGCCAATTTGTCGTCTTAAATATTTTAGCCAACCCTCCCATCTTAGCCATTTCTGTTTCTCCATTCATCATATGAACGATATTTCCAGCAGAAAGGAACAGCAGTGCTTTGATGAAGGCATGGGCGGTCAGATGGAACATCGCGGAATAGAATGCACCAGTTCCGCAAGCCAAAAACATGAGTCCCAACTGGCTGACGGTAGAGTAGGCAAGGACACGCTTGAGGTCGGTCTGTCCGATGGCGCAAATGGCAGCATAAAGAGAGGTCACTCCACCAATGATTCCAACAATCATCATGGTGATCGGAGACAATAAGAAGAGATTTTCCATCCGGACGACAAGATATACCCCTGCAGTCACCATCGTTGCAGCGTGGATTAATGCAGAGACAGGGGTTGGACCTTCCATGGCATCGGGCAACCATGTATAGAGCGGGATCTGTGCCGATTTTCCTGTGGCGCCAACGAAGTAGAGAAGGGTCAGCAAGGTGATGATAGGCGCCCCTACAGCAAACTGCTCTTTAGCCATATGGGAAATATCACTCATGTTTGAAGTGCCGAATAATTTGAATGTGAGTAACAGTCCTAACAATAATCCCAAATCCCCTATCCGGTTGATGACAAATGCTTTTGTTGCAGCCTGGGCCGCAGCAGGACGGTCATAATAAAAGCCGATGAGAAGATAAGAGGCAAGGCCCACCCCTTCCCATCCCACAAAGAAGAGGACGAAATCGCCAGCAAGGACAAGAAGAAGCATCGAAAAAACAAAGAAATTCATGCAGGCGAAATAGCGGGCATAATCTTCATCATGGCTCATATATCCATTGGAATAGAGATGGATGAGGAACCCGACTCCAGTGATAATCAGCGTCATCAAAATAGAAATAGAATCGACATAGAGGGTAAAATTGGCGTCGATTTTTTCGACAGGAATCCACTTGTATAGCATATAAGACTGTTCTATCATCCCGCTGTTGATATAATGGAATAAAGTCATGGAAAAACAGATAAATGCGATGCCGAGTGTTGAACAAGCGATGGTGCCGGCAGCTTTACGGCTGATTGAATTTGAAGCAGCCATGATTGTAAGAAAACCTGCCAGCGGTAAAAACAGCCCTAGGTAAACAAGAACGCTCATATTACCCTCTTAATTCATTATACTGATCAATATCAACTTTCTGTTTCGCACGGAATAGACTGATAATGATCGCCAATCCTACAGCTGCTTCAGCTGCTGCAACAACGAGGACAAAAAACACCCAAGCCAATCCAATTTGATTTCCCCATTGATAGGCAAAAGCAATGAAGAGGAGGTTAGCGGCGTTGAGCATCAACTCAATGGATAAGAAGAAGACGAGAGGATTTCTTTTCACCAATACACCAATGATGCCAATCGTAAACATCGCAAAGCTCATACAAATCATCAATGAGATATCCATTTAAATCTCCTTTTTGGCGATATATAATGATCCAATCACAGCCACCAAAAAGAGGAGGATGACAGCTTCAAAAGGGAAAAAGAAGTCGATGTAAAGAGCTTTGCCTAACCCTTGTACGGTGCCAAAGCCTTCAGGAAGCTCCTGTTTAACACTCTCCTTCCCTAACAACAGCGCTCCAAAAGAAATTAACGCGATGAGGAATGTCAATCCAGCAACAGCGATCAACGGCTTTGCACTTAATGACTTGGTTTGATCAATTTGGAGGTATGCATCTTGGAAGAGGACAATCACAAAAACAAAGATGACAAGGATGGCGCCAGCATAGACTAGAATTTGCAAAACGGCGATGAACTCTGCCGAAAGCATTGTAAAGAGAGCTGCTAACGTCAAAAGTGCCAGCATGAATGATAAGCTCGCATGGATCGGCTTGCGGGCAATAATCACTCCAAGCGAGGCAAGGATTAATAGTAATCCAAGAAACAGTTGAACAGGGTTTTCTAATACGCTCATCTCTCCTAAATCTCCCTGTTTGGGTCGCGCCCAGAGTCGCCAGGCTCTTTCTCGACCAACTTCTCTTTCGTGAAAATCAACGATTCTCGATCATATGCAGACAGCTCAAATTCATTGCTCAGAATGATGGCCCCTGTCGGACAGGCCTCTTCACAATATCCACAGTAAATACAGCGGAGCATGTTGATTTGAAAGTCTTCCGCATGACGCTCTCCGTGTGAAACTGGATCTTCAGGATTATTTGCAGCAGGTTTGACATAGATGGCTTGCGAAGGACAAACAATCGAACATAACTCACATCCCACACAGCGCTCAAGGCCATCATTCCATTTCGTCAGATAATGTCGTCCACGGGATCGAATGGGGAGCTTCCGCTTCTCTTCAGGATATTTAATCGTCACAGGCTTTCTGAAAGCATGTTTCAGGACGATAAATAATCCCTTGAAGATCGACATCACTTGAGATAAAGTTTTCTTCATAGATTAAACCAAAATAAAATATGCTGTGACGATTAAATTAATGATCGCTATGGGGAGCAACACTTTCCAACTGAAACTCATCAGTTGACCATAGCGGAAGCGAGCCATCGTGGCTCTCACCCACATGAAGAAAAATACAAAGAAGGCCATTTTAACTAAAAACCAAATGACAGGGATGTCACCAGGTCCAAGCCACCCGCCAAAAAATAAAGTGACAGCGATCGCAGAAACAGCCAGGATATTGACATATTCCGCCAAGAAGAAGACTGCAAATTTCATTCCTCCATACTCTGTATGATAGCCTCCAGTCAACTCATGTTCAGCTTCCGGCAAGTCAAAGGGGGCTCGGTTTGTCTCTGCAAAGGCTGTGATTAAGTAGATAGCAAAGCTAATCGGATTCGTCCAAATCAGCCAATGAGAGCGTTGTGCTTCGACAATTTCTGGGAGGCTGAGCGTCCCTACCGACAAGACAACTGTCAGCAGAGAAATCCCCATTGGGATCTCATAACTGATCATCTGAGCCGTTCCACGCAGCCCTCCCATAAGAGAATAACGGTTATTTGAGGCCCAGCCAGCAAGAACAATGCCATAAACAGCAAGTGAAGAGAAAGCCAGAAGCAGAAGAATGCCAGCGTTGACATCAGCAATATATAGTGTGACTGGATGACCCCAAAGGTGCACGGTATCTCCAATAGGGATCAGGACAAAGGCGAAGAGAGCAGTGAAGAGTGAGATGCCGGGAGCAAGCCAATAAGTTACTTTATCGATATTGTCAGGCTGAAAACGCTCTTTCCAAAGCAACTTGATCCCATCTGCAATGGGTTGAAACAGTCCGAGCGGTCCGACGCGGTTTGGACCGATACGGAGCTGCACACGAGCCATCACAACCCTTTCAAGCAAAGTCATATATGCAGCGAATAGCATCAAGACTGCTACCATCACTACACCTTTAATGATCACAACACCAGCTTCGATTAACATGTTTATACTTCGATTTTTGTTACGATTTACTCTCGCCAATAATTTCCACCGCAATGCCGTTCAATAAATTGACTCCTAGTTCTTTCACAGCAATTTCTTTAGAAAAGCCAAGGGGAAGGACGACAGCCCCTTCGGCTACAGCTTTATCCAAGTGTGCAACAGCATCGATAGACACTCCATCCGAGCGTATGCCTATCCGACTCCCCTCTGCAATATTCCGCTTCTTAGCATCTTCTGGGTTAAGTCGAATCGATGCTTTCTTCACCAGCTGAACCACATGAGGATCGTGCTCCACCCTGACGCCCCGGTCAAACAGTGCATGTGCAAATGTCGCCCTCATCTCTCCATTTCCTGACTGGCGAATCGGCTGATTGTTCTCTGGCGCCGACGTACGGTGTTCCATCAGAGCGTTTATCCGCTGGCCTGATTGGAGGAGCTGGCTAAATCTTCTGTCTAAAGAAAGGGTCAATTTAAGCTTTTCAGCTATGCGGACAAAAATCTCTCCATCGCTATACAGATTCTCAGGAATGTCTTTTCCTGGCAAAAGTGGCTGGATCCTTCTCTCAATATTGATAAAACTCCCCCCTTTTTCAATGAAAGTCAGCGTCGGGAGGACGACATCAGCCTGCTGTGCTGTTTCAGTCAAAAATAGATCTTGCACCACAAGGAAATTGGTCTTTGAACGGGCTGAATCCCAAATCTTAGAAGGATATTTGATCTCAGGGTTAGCCCCAGCGACATAGAGGAATTCCCAGCCGCTATCAGCCGCTCTTGAAAGCACCTCTAAAGCATTCAATCCAGGGCTGCTGGATTTCTGATCAAGAGGCATCAACTCTGGATGCATGCCAGCAAGCCTTGCTCCCATACTGTTCCCACGCCCTTCCAATAGATTCAAAGTCATTTGCCCCTGCTTCATCTTCTGCAATTCAGCTAATATCAAAGAGCGGTCGGTTGAACGTAAATATTGACTCCCAACCAACAAGGCTCCCTTATGGCTTAAGTCGACACTGTTAAGAAATTGAGGGAGGGTTTTCTGGATGAATTCAACCTCTTGCCCTGGCTGATGGGTGACAACTTGGGAGAGAAATGGAGCGATTTCAGGGGAGAAGTGTCCGATGAATAACACCTTCGCCCCGCGGTTGATCGCCTGCCTCAGACGAAGCCAAATCACTGGGAATTCTTCCGTAAGATCGAGCCCCAGAAGGACAGCAAACGAGAGCTCCTCGCATTCTCCTATCGACATCTCCATACCAGGAGCCATTCTCTCCTGTTCCAATGTAAAGATTGGCATCCCTATCCGATGATCAACATTGCCAACGCCACACCCCTCTCGCATGAGGCGCTGAAAGAGATAGTTTTCTTCGAAAGTCAACGTATTTCCTCCCCACGCCGCTAAAGATCCGCTTGGTTTGGCCCGTTCCATCTTCTCAGCAACCAGATTAAGGGCTTCTTCCCAGCTGGCTGTTTCTAGCTTTCCATTTCGGCGGATCAGAGGCGTCTGCAAGCGATCGGGATGATAGGTGAATTCATAACCGAACCATCCTTTGTCACACATCCATATGTCGTTGACAGCTGGATTTTCATTCGACCGCGTCCGCATGATCTCTCCATCGCGCGAATCGAGGATCATGCTGCAACCAACAGGACAGAGGGTGCAGCTGCTTTCCGTGGGCTGATTATCCCAGGGGCGGGCACGAAATCGATACACCTGACTCGTCAAAGCCCCGACAGGGCAGATCATGATGGTGTTTCCAATGAACTTAGAATCTGCCGGCGCATTGTCAGGCGTTCCCACCTCAGTTTTGTACCCTCTTTCAATGAATTGGAGGGCGTGATCTCCTGCTAAAGTCTCTCCAAACCGAGTACATCTGGCGCAGATGATGCACCGTTCCCGGTCAAGCATCAGAACAGGACCGAGGGGAAGAGGTTTTTTAAAATGCCGCTTCTCTTCAAAGAAACGGCTCATCCCAGGGCCATATCTCAGAGCATTTTCTTGCAGAGGACACTCCCCTCCACGATCGCATATCGGACAATCCAACGGATGATTGATCAGAAGAAATTCCAAGATCTCTTTCCGCCCTTCAGCAGCGATCGCACTCTGAGTCTTGACGACCATTCCTTCAGTAGCTTCTAGTGTACAAGAAGTCTGCAACTTAGCCATTTTCTCGACTTCAACCAAACAAACACGGCAAGCGCCGAAAGGAGGCATTCGATCCTGATAACAGAAAATAGGGATTTCAAGGCCAAGCTGCATCGCAGCATGATAGACGGTGGTCCCCTTAGGGACTGAGATGGCCTTTCCATCGATCGTCAAAGTGACCATCTGAGCTGTCGTCTGTCCATCCATAACTTTGCCGCTCTTCCTTTAATCAGATTCAATGGTCTTGTTCAATATCATCCATAGACATCGACTGTCAATATTATTTTTTAATATAGAATATGAGGTTGCGTATTCGCCTGTTGTTGCGAATTCTGATTTTCTGTAGAATAGCGAACATCGCAAAAGTCCTTATCGTGCCCCTGCCCGTGCCCGTGCCCGATTGTCTCTTTTCATGAACGGACCTGAATCTATCATGCCCATGCCTTTGCTCAAGAAGGAACAATCGGGCACCGGCACGGGCACGGGCAGGGGCACGATAAGGACTTTTGCAATTACCTCTTGTGGTCCCTTATTTATACCCATACGTTTAAAGAGGAGCTATGATGGGAAAAGTGAAAGTATGGTTAAGTTGGAGCACTGGAAAGGATTGCGCTTACGCTTTGCATCAACTGAAGTCAGATAAAAAATACGAAATCACTGGGTTAGTGACCACTCTAAGGCCAACTTCACGCTCAGTGGCTATGCATAACATTCCTGAAGAGCTTCTAAAGCGTCAAGCCTCAGAACTTGGATTGCCTTTATATTGTGCAGAAGCCGGAATTGGTGAACATGACCAAAGTTTTGAACAACAAATGCGAAAGATTTTAAAAACTGCCTCCGAACAAGCCGTCTCGTATATCGCATTCGGAGATTTATTCCTTAAAGACATTCGATCATCCCGCGAAGAAAAAATGAAAGGGACAGGAATTGAGCTCCTTTTCCCCTTATGGAAAAAACCCACTAGAGACCTTGCTAAAAGCATGATTCACAGTGGATTTAAAACAATCGTTGTAAGCATTAATCTCAAAGCACTCCCTATTTCTTTTTTAGGCAGGTCATTCGACGAGAAATTTCTATCAGACCTCCCCCCAAACGTTGATCCATGCGGAGAAAATGGAGAATTTCACACCTTTGTATTCGATGGGCCTATTTTTCGGCACCCTATTTCAGTAGATCTCGGAGAAACCAAGATCGAAGGAGATCATGCTTTTATTCAACTGAAAGGCACGCCGGCTTTTCGTCCGACTCTTCCCTGATGATAATGCTCCGCTAGGACTAACCATCCAAACAAAATCACTCCATATAAGAGGGTTCCCATCATCTCATTCACAAGAAAGGGAATCGCTGCTAAGTAACAAAGGCCAAGTCCAGCAACCGTTTTAGGGTAAAAGGGAATGGATAGCCACACGCCAAAATTTGTAATGACAAAGAAAAGAAGTGATGACGTGATAAGAAAACAAATGGTCCGTTTTAATGATTGTTTTAAGTTTAGCCAATTTCCCATCAGCACAATCAAACCAAAACTAGAGTAAACAAAAAACATGTTGGAGTGGAATCCCAAGATAACATTACTAAGAAGCATAAATAGGTAGACTGTGAACAGTGATATTCTCAAACCACCGAGCAAGCTAACACTGAATAGAGCAAGAGCGTTTATGGCTGTGAAATTAGGTGGGTGGGGGAGTAAACGGCTTATAATCCCGAGGAAGATGAATCCTAAAATTGCATAAAACCGTGTGCTGCTAAAATGATATGAGATCCAATGTTTGAATTCGGAAATATTACGAACGCGTTCGATCGAAGTTTGCATAGATATTACATTTCTCCTGGAAATTGTGCTTGATCAGCTATTCGGACTTACGGGCATCTTAGGAGATTCTCACAAATCTACTCCGAACTAACTTTTCAGAACGATTATCCACATCTATTTGTAATTCGTCAAAACATTTTCTCGGAACGCTCCGGAGCTTCCTTCTCAAAGAAAGACATCTTTTAATCTGTCATCACTTAATCAAATGCATAGGCTTTCATATAGGGATAAGCCATCTTCATCTTAGGTTTCTCTGAAGCATGGGGATTGCGGCGGATGTAGGCTTCAAATTCATCGCGAAACTCCGCTATAGCACTCTCTATAGGCAGCGCAGCGCCTGGTGCGAGAGGACAAAAAGATGTTTCAGTCATGCTCTTGCACACTTGTGTGATTACGTCGAGGTCGCCAAACGTTCCTTGCCCTGCTACAATCCGAGAGAGCATTTGCACCACCCATCTGGTCCCTTCTCTGCATGGGGTGCATTTTCCACATGATTCGTTCTGATAAAATTCCATCAATCTGAGAGCCACTTGGACCATATCAGCAGTATCATCCATAACAATAATTGAAGCGGTACCGAGAGCGGAATCCCGGTGGGTCAACGTGTCAAAGTCCATTGCAATATCAAGGTCTTTGGCATTCAACAGCGCACAAGATGAGCCTCCAGGGTAGCACGCTTTGAAAGACCTTCCTGGGAGCATCCCCCCAGCAGCGTCGATCACTTCGCGCAAAGGAATGCCTATCGGGAATTCGTAGCATCCTGGATTTTTTATCTGACCGCTGATCTGGAAGATTTTAGTTCCTGTATTTTTCGGCTTGCCAATGCTTGTATACCACTCCACCCCTCGGTTGACAATATGAACGACATTGCAGAGCGTCTCAACATTGTTGACGACTGTTGGTTTGCTATATAGCCCTGAAGATGCAGGAAAGGGAGGTTTTAGACGTGGCGTCGCACGATACCCTTCTAACGAATTAAGCAAGGCTGTCTCTTCTCCAGCGATGTAGGCACCAGCCCCAGGGTGGACAACGATCTCCAATGAGAAGTCTGTCCCAAAAATGTGGTTACCCAAATAACCGCTATTTCTTGCTTCTTCAACAGCTTTCTTTAACTTTCGAATTCCTTCGTAAAATTCTCCACGGCAATAGATAAATGCTCGCCGGGCATCAATGGCATAGCTTGCCAGGATCACTCCCTCAATCAATTGGTGTGGGTCTTTTTCAATCAGAAGGCGATCTTTAAACGTTCCAGGCTCACTTTCATCGCAGTTGCAAACAACATATTTATCCAATCCTTTCCCTTTCGGAACAAAACTCCATTTCATCCCTGTTGAGAATCCTGCTCCACCGCGCCCGCGAAGCCATGACTGTTTGACCATATCGATTAATGTATCTGGAGGGATGTGGGGGATAGCTTTCTTGATCGCCTGGTAGCCGCCATTTTTTTCGTATGTTCCAATCAAACATTGATCAGGATCATCCATATGAGCCATCAACACACGCATTTCAGCCATGAAAATTCTCCCTTAATCACGAAATCATTTCCCCTTTTCAATAGCATCCAAGAAGGAGAAGTGTCAACTGTATTCTTTAGATAGCATCATTACACAGGCGAAATATGGCCGGGCTTCTCTTTAGCTTCTGCTAATATTCTCTCGACATCATCGATAGGGACTGGTCCAATCACCTTATCGTCGACAAGCATCATGGGAGCTCGATCGCATGCCGCCAAGCATTCAGAAGGAATAACAGTGAATTCTCCATCGGCAGTCACTTCCCTTGGTGCAACCTGTAAATGTTGGCAGACCTTTTGCAATAGTTCATCTGAACCGCGCAACATACACGAAACATTTTTACAAACATGAATGACATGCTTGCCAACTGGCTTTTCGTAAAACATATCATAAAAAGTGACGACAGCGTGAACCTCGTTGATGTCGATTCCAAAAAGATCTGCCACTTCCTGTTGAACTTCCAGAGGCAAATAGCCAGCTTCAGCCTGAGCAAGATGCAGCGCAGGGATAAGAGCAGAACGTCTTTCTGGATATTGCTTCTGCAGATCTAATATCAATTTTTGTGTATTTTCAGTAAGCATCAGCGATCTACATCTCCTAAAATTGGGTCTACACTTGCAATAGCAACGACGACGTCAGATAAAATCAGCCCATTCATCGTCTTGGACAGCACCTCAACATGCGAGAAGGAAGGCGAGCGAACTCTAAGTCGATAGGGACGGTGGCTCCCATCACTCACAAGGTACATTCCAAGCTCGCCTCTTGCTGATTCCACGCAGTTATACAACTCACCTGCTGGAGGGTGTATCCCTTCGCTGACGAGTTTAAATTGATGAATGACCGCTTCCATACTTGTGACAAGTTCGCTCCGAGGCGGTAATGCAACTTTTCGATTGTCGGTGATTACAGGACCAGGTTTCAACCGTTTTAGACCCTGTTCAATAATCCTCACGCTCTGGTTCATCTCTTCCATCCGCACTAAGTAGCGTGCATAGGCATCTGATTCTTTATAAGTTGGAATGTCGAATTCGTAAGTGTCATAGCCCAAATAAGGATAGGCTTTACGTATATCATATGCGATCCCAGCACCTCTAATGACAGGGCCTGTGCACATATATTGCTTGCACATCTCAGCATCAATATTGGCAATCCCTTTCAGACGCTCGCACCAGACATAATTATTCGTTAGAAGCTGATCGATATCTTTCCATAATCGAGGAAAATCTTTTATAAACGCACGCGTCCCATCCTCAAACTCAGGATTAAGATCGCGCGAAAGCCCTCCAACACGCCAGCAGGAAGGGAACATGCGAGCTCCAGACATTTCTTCGAAAAGGTCGAGAATTTTCTCACGCTCAGCAAAACAATACATGAAAACGGAAGACATATTCAGCTCAAGGGCGCTTGTTCCCACCCAGATCAGATGGCTTGCAATCCTTGAAAGCTCCAAGAGAATCACTCGAATCACTTGAGCCCTCTCAGGAACTTCAACATCCATCAACTTCTCAACAGCGCCAGCAAAAGCTTGCTCTTCTGATGGACCGGAGAGATAATCCAACCGATCGACAAGGGTGAATACTTGATGGTAAGTGCGCGTTTCACACTCTTTTTCGACCCCAGTATGAAGATATCCAATCACTGGTTCTGCTGAGATAACGACTTCACCAGCAAGCCGCAACTTAATCCGAAGCACTCCATGCGTTGAGGGATGCTGGGGACCTAGATTGAGCTCCATGATCTCTCCAGGCTCCCATAATTCGTTACTATTGTCGATAGCCTTAACCATAAATCATCTATACTTCTGGTTCCATTTCACGTTTATAATCTCAGAAGGGATTTTTGGAGTGACCCCATGCTTAAACTGGACCCGTTCTTCAGTTAGAGGATAATCTTTGCGTAGAGGATGCCCCTCCCAGTCGTCCGGCATGAGAATTCTCTTCAAGTCTGGATGTCCTTCAAAAGCAACGCCGAAGAGATCAAACATCTCCCGTTCATACCAGTTAGCCCCTTCCCATATATCCGTGACTGATGGGATGACTTCTTCACGTTTAGCGAAGACAAAGACTCGAATCCTAGTGTAGTTTTCAGGGTTATGGACCCAATAGACAACTTTAGTCCGTTTGACTGGCTCTAAATAGTCAACTCCTGTTAGATCCATCAACACCTCATAACCCTCTTCTTTCATCGTTGAAAGAATCTGTTTGAGGTTCTCCTTGCGAACCTCTAAATTAGTCTCTCCACCGAATTCTGTCTGCTCGACAATCATAGGCCTTAACCTATCGATGAGTTCTTGCATTGTTGCTACCATTTCCATACTAACCTTTCAATGGACGTTCCGTCCTTATTTTCTTCTGTAACATGATCAAGCCGTCTAATAATGCCTCTGGACGCGGAGGGCATCCTGCCACATAAACGTCAACAGGAACGATTTGATCCACCCCTTGAACAATGGCATAGTTATTGTAGACCCCTCCACATGACGCGCAATCGCCCATAGCGACGACCCATTTCGGTTCAAGCATCTGGTCATAGATTGTCCTTAATACGGGAGCCATCTTTTGACTCACCCGACCAGCAACAATCATCACATCGCTCTGGCGGGGGGAGGCTCGATAAACCTCC
The DNA here is from genome assembly GCA_020051075.1 of Parachlamydiales bacterium. Classification (GTDB taxonomy): domain Bacteria; phylum Chlamydiota; class Chlamydiia; order Chlamydiales; family Parachlamydiaceae; genus JAGVJP01. Next base: position 8,755 of record JAGVJP010000032.1, on the reverse strand, counting down.
ATCCCAAACCTAGCCATATCATATCGACTTGCTGCTGTAGACATCATCTCAATCGCGCAACAAGCCAAACCAAACTGTGCAGGCCAGAGAGAGCTTTCTCGAGCCCAGTTAATCAATTTTTCTAATGAGCCGATGAGAAAAGGTGTTCTTTCTCGAGGAGATTGTGCCATTTTAGAGAACCCCTTTTCTATTGCTAATCAACAAATTTTCTATTCCCATTGCAACCCCTTTTTTCGCCAAACATAGGCAAAACCAACTAAGAGGGTAACCAGGAAGAACGACATTTCATAGAAAGCAAAAGAACCTAGCATTTTGCCTACTACAGCCCATGGATACAGGAAAATGACCTCGACATCAAAAACCAAGAAAATCAAAGCGACCAAATAATGGTGCATGGGAAATCTTTCTTGGAGGAGGTGCGTCTCAGTTTGTATGCCAGACTCATACGGCATGTATTTGGATTTTCCACCCTTTTTTGGGGAAATAATGGCTGATAACAGAAGAACAGCAATAGTCACGAGCAGAATAAGTCCAAAATAGATGTAAACAGGAAAATATTCAGTCAACTTTAACCTCGCCTCGCTAAGAGATCATTTTCCACCAGTTTATGAGAAGATAAAACTTTCTCAAAACTCTGACCCTTTTCCATATCATCCGGACAAAAAGACTGTCAACATTATTTTTGAAATAACTCAAGTTTGAAAAATGCAGTCTTTTTTAAAAATATTTGCAAAAAATCCTTCTTTTTTTTAATATGAACTTAAAAAAAGGAAGGATATTTTGACAATAAAAGAAAAAAATCGATTCTTCTCCCCGCCTAAAGGAAGCTATTTTCTATTTGGACCACGAGGAACTGGAAAATCCACCTGGATTAAGCAACATTATCCCAAAAGCTACACGATCGACCTACTCTTGCAGAATCAATATAGAATCTATTCTGCCTATCCAGAAAGATTAAAACAACTTATCGATGCTCAGGAAAATATCGAGACCGTAGTGATCGATGAAATTCAACGAATTCCTGAACTGCTTTCGATCATCCATGCATTGATCGAAGAGAGAAAAGAAATTCAGTTTATTTTGACTGGCTCAAATGCCCGTAAATTAAAAAAACATGGTGTTGATCTTCTAGCCGGTCGAGCCATCAAGAGAATGATGCACCCTTTTCTTGCCTCTGAAATGGGCAGCAGTTTTCACTTGGAAAACGCGTTGAGTTTGGGGATGTTACCGATTGTTTGGGGAGCAAAAGATCCCGAGGAAGTATTAGAAACTTATGTCGATCTCTATGTTCAAGAAGAGGTAAAATTCGAGGGATTCATTCGAAACATCGGCAGCTTCTCTCGATTCCTTTCGGTGATTGCTTTTTCTCATGCCAATGCACTCAATCTAACCAACATCGCCAGAGAATGTGAAGTCAAGAGACATCTTGTAAACAGTTATCTTGAAATTTTACAAGACCTTTTGCTTGTCCACCTTGTTCCTGTATTTACAAATCGAGCGCAAAGAATTTTAGTTTCTCACCCTAAACTCTACTTATTTGATACTGGCGTGTTCCGCTCTTTGCGTAAGCTAAGTGTAATGGACAGCATCGAAGAAATTCATGGGGGTGCGCTAGAAGGGCTTGTTTTTCAACATCTGCTCGCCTGGTGTGACTATTCAAAAGGCAAATATCAAATTTCTTATTGGCGAACTAAATCAGGCCTTGAAGTCGATTTCATCGTTTATGGCGGGGATGTTTTTCTAGCTATAGAAGTTAAAAACAATACCAAAGTATTTACCAAAGATCTGCGTGGCCTTCTTCATTTCAAAGAAGATTATCCCGAATGCAAAACATTGCTCCTCTACCAAGGAGAAGAGCGAATCATCAACAAAGGTGTCTTATGCCTACCATGCGAGGAATTTTTGAAAAGCATCATACCTAATGAACCTCTCTTTTCAAAGATATAGTGGACAAGTGGGGTTTTAATCAAAGTTCTGAAAGTTTTAGTCTGAAGTGAATCCAAAAATTTAATTTACGTAAATATTATGATGAACAAGATCAAATCAGTCGCAGTTTATTGTGGTTCTGCTCAATGTTTAAACCCACACTATCATGAAGCTATTGCCTTATTTGGGCAAATTCTAGCAAAAGAACGGATTAAAGTTATCTACGGCGGCGGCGGTTTCGGGTTGATGGGAACATTAGCAAATGAATGCCTAAATCATGGTGGACATGTTGTAGGGATCAGTACCGACTATCTGTATCCCCTTGAAGGCTTACGCGAAGGCCAGCCACAGTTATCAGAATTGCTTATTGTCAAACACATGCATGAACGCAAAAATTTGATGTTTGAACGTTCGGATGCCTTTGTCATCCTTCCCGGTGGTTTAGGCACCTTGGAAGAGGCTTTTGAAGTATTAACCTGGCGTCAATTAGGTTTGCATATTAAACCAATCATTTTCTTAAATACGCTTAATTATTGGAAACCTCTGTTGGATCATTTATTTTCTCATATGATCACCCAGGGATTTGTACACAATGATGAACGTCAGCTCTTTCAAATTTGTGATCATCCAACTGATATTTTAAAAATACTTTAATAGCGGGAGAAATACTGGATCATCCATCTGGCGTTGCAGTTGCAGAGCCCATTCATTCCTTGATTTTGGACAAATTGGGAGAGTATCTCTCTATCGGAGGAATGCCCGAATCAGTGGTTCGATGGATTGAAACAAAATCTCCTGTTGAATCCCTTAAAGTTCTGCAGCAAATTGCCGTGACTTACAAGCAGGACTTTGAGAAATACGCACGCAGGAGTCAAGTCAAATATGTCGAACTTCTCTTTAAACAAGTTCCTCATCTGATCAGCAAAGATTTCTCTTACAGTCAAATTCATGGAGAATACCGCAAAAGAGAATTAGCACCAGCCTTGGAACTACTCGAAAAAGCCGGCATTGTCCATATCATCCGACACACTTCAGGTCAAGGGCTTCCTATTGGTAGTGAAGTCGACTTTGATACCTTCAAAGTGATTTTCCTCGACGTTGGACTTTGCCAATCCATATTGGGATCCGATGTTTCAATATGGTTTCTTCGCCCTCTCGAAGGATTTGAAAATCGGGGTGAAATTGCCGAGGGATTTATCGGGCAAGAATTGATTTGTTACGCTAGCTCATACTCCAAAGCAGATCTCTATTTCTGGAAGCGGAAGAAGAAGAATAGCATGGCTGAAATTGATTATCTTCTTCAGAGAAAAGAGGAAATTTTACCTATAGAAGTCAAAAGTGGCCATGGAAGCACCCTAAGAAGCCTGCATCTGTACATGGAAACGCATCCGAATTGCCGTCAAGGGCTCCGTTTTTCAAGCCTTGATTACTCTTCTGAAGAAAAACTAGATTCAAGACCTTTATATGCTGCAATGTCATTAGCACACGAAACCCAAAAAACTGCTTTACACTCGCTCTTGACTCAATCTGGAAAAATCTAGTTACAATGGACGGATAACTCTCTGAAAGAATTTTTTAGTCTGATCACACTCTTCTGTATAAGACTGAAGTATTCTAGTTAAAGAACGGGTATATCGAATAACTAGAAGAACAGACTCCTCATAAATTTCATCCTGAATTGCAGCCTGGAAAATTATGTTAAAAATTTGTATGTGTTCACGAAGTAGGGAGGCTAGCCATCTTTTGGCCGCAAGACCGCCAACATGACTAGCCTCCCCACCCCGTGAATAAAAAAAAAGAAATCCCAATTGGTTTAAAATCTTGAATTATTTATTATCGCGACATTCATGTGCGGGATAAGCTATTTTGATTCAAAGGAGTCATCATAACAACAATATCATTATCTTCAAGTTCTTCCACATCGCCTATCAGGAACCAACAGCCACGGGTTGCTATCTCGAGCGACGAAAAACTCCGGGCTTGTCGGAAGCTAGAAGAGCTCTTTGGGTTGACCGTTCCTGCAACGGAACAAGAATGCTTTGAATCGGCATGGAATAAATGCAAAGAGAAGGATTGGACACTGCTGAAGCGATGTCAAGAGGAGTTGAATCATATCGTCAACGAACAGGGGCGCTCGCTTCTTCAACAAGCGATACGGATTGGTGAGATTGCCTTGGCAACGGAGATGATTGCTAACGGCATTGCTGTCCATGCGCGTGATTCCATGCGAAACACCGCCATGCATTATGCTGTGCAGACAGAAAGCCTCTATCTGGTTTCGATGTTGTATGAACATATCTCGCAAGATGCACAAAATTTTCACGGACAAACTCCTTTGCATTTTGCAGCAGCTCGCGGTCAATTGGATATCACTCGTGCTCTCATCGTCAATGGAGCTAACCTCAGCGCATCGACACAAGTCCCCATTCACGATCTGAATGCAAATGCGAGCTTGTCGATTGGCGATCTCACCTTACCTAACTTGACACCTCTTGCCTTTGCAGCGATTCGAGGGGACCGAGATTGCGTGGATCTATTTCTCTCAGAAAATCGAAAGAATCCAGCCCTCAATCTTAACTTGAGATTCGGGACCATTGGAAATCTTGTCCACCTGTTGATTACTTTTCATCACACGGATTTGCTAAAATTCGTATTAACAAATCATTATGAACAGATTTCCCCGCTATTGGATGAACGCAGCCATCGAGGACTGACTCCTTTGATGATTGCTGCGTATTTAGGGGAGGAAGAAACAATCGTTCTTCTGAAAAATCATAAAATTAACCTGGAATCGACCGATTTTCATGGAAGAACAGCAATGCATCATGCTGCGTTGGGAAGGCAAAAGAAAAGTATTGCTTATCTCCATAGTTTCGGAGCTGATTTGGTTGCTTTGGATGGGAAAGATAATACCCCTCAAAATCTTCTCAAGGGGTATAAGGATTCTGAAAGTAAGTCCATGCGTGGATTCTTGTCCAACCTCCGCAAACACAAAGCAAAAAATCAGCATGCTCTTCCCAATTTCGTTATCGATCCTCCGGAAAACCTCATCTTTAAAGGGAATGACCCAACCGGATTAGCCTATCTCGGAGTGATCAAAGCGTTGGAATCGAAAGAAAAAATCAGTTGTATCAAACGAGTGGTGGGTGTATCGACAGGAGCACTCATAGCGACTTTGTTTGCGATTGGTTATTCGTTTGAAGAAATCGCCTCTAAAGCACAAGTCTTTTCCAGTTTTTTTGACCCACCCATCGGTGATCAGGCGATGTCTGCTATTCCCAAAGACTCTCCGGATTTAACTACTCTGCAAAGAATGCGTGAAATCATTCTGAAAGACTCACCTCTTGGGAAAGATCAATTTAAAAGCCTTCATCAATTGCCAAGCCTTTGTACGGGAAATGCATTGCTCAATTGGTTAGAAGAGCGTATTTATGAAAAAACTGGAATCGTTGATTGTACATTTGGTGAACTGAGAGAGTTGATGAGAAGAAATCCTAAATTAAGGCATCTCTCAGTGTTTACTGCACGACTTGACAACACATTGACACCTTCAAGATTCTCTTCAGATGAGATGTCTTCAGATGAGATCGTGATATCCCATACAGTCTGTGCAGCTCTTGCCGTTCCAGGGATATTTCCTCCTAAATCGCTCTATTTCAAAAATAAAGCTGGCGGTGTTGATCGAAGACGTTCTTTAGGGCTCCATTGCGATGCAGCGATGATAAATAATTTCCCTATAGAAGCTTATGATCTTGAAAAATATCAAAGTGTGGTTCCCTTAGGAGAAGATCCCGGGGAATATTTTCGGTTAAACAAACGAACATTGGGATTTGCCCTCGAACCAAGAGCAAGGAACTATTCAGAAGCTGAAATAAGCACGGTTCATCAACTCCTCCAAGCCGTTTTAAACACTTATTGTCAGATGGATCCGTCTGTACAACAATCAACCCTGTACAATCGCTTTAGAGTTGTTCAGATTCAAAATCAATCACCAGAAGAATTGTCTAGCCTTACCCTTGAAGAGCACTTGAGAAGAGTCATTAAGGCTGGAGAAGGGTCAACGGTCGAATTCTTAGATAGACAAGAACGTTTAGCTTCTTTGCAAAACCCTTTTATTCATGGTTTAGAAAGAACTAACCCAGGGATTAAGTGGACAAATCTCAAATCGCCCCTTCCCTATTTTGTGGGCAGGACACAGCAAATTCAAACACTGAAAGAGAAATTGATTCCTGAAGACGCAAATCCCCCAACTTCCAGTAGCAGTACCAGCTCTTCTAGTGCTAGCAGCAGTGGGGCTAGTCGTAGTACATCACTTCCTCCTGTTCAAAGGAGATCGTGCGTTGTACTTGCTGGAGCAGGAGGGATGGGAAAAAGTGAAACAGCCATTGGTTTTGCTCATCAGTATCGAGACAACTTTTCAGTGGTGTGGTGGATCGAAACGGCCACTCCACAAAATATGGATCGATCTTTTCGAGAACTTGCCGAAGCACTAGGTATCTACATTGAACTGACGAGTTCGGCTGAAACTGTTCGTCGAAGGATTTATCATTTTTTAAAAACTGAACACTTGGGCAAACCTTATTTATTGATCTTTGATAATGCGGAAGAATCTATTGAGTTTCCATACGATGATCATGGAAGGATCTTGATTACAACCACTCAACCCTCTCATTTTTTGATGGAAGATATCCTTCCGATTGAACCGTTAACCCAAGAAGAGTCAATAAGCCTCTTGGTGCGAATCCTAAGGCAGGAGGCAAATGAAGAGATGGGACGACTTGCTGCTGAATTGGAGTATCTTCCCGCAATCTTGAGTCAAGTAGCACAATACATCCGAACGACCCCGGGGATGACTTTACGTAAATACTTGGAGCTTCTCTCGAAAGAGAAAGTCAAGGTAATCAGTATGATCCCCGTTGATTCACGCTATTCGAAGTCTCAACTAACTACCTGGAAGATGACACATGAAACTCTTATGCAACAGTATCCGATTGCTTATGAATGGTTAGAAATATGCGCTTATCTGCAGCCTGATTCGATCCCATCTTCCTATTTAGAGACTTGGCTTGAGTTTTTTAAGGGAGAGCAAAGCTATGTGGAGCGTATGTTCAGAAAAGATCAAATCTTGATGACTTTAGTCAATGGTGGGATCCTCCGTCATGACCAAAAATCCGATTTATATTCACTTCATCGAATTAGACAAGAGATGATCAAGCAGGTCTTAGTTGAATCAGAATGGGCTTTCACTCAAAGCAGTTCTTCTTCAAGTTCATCATCTTCCTCAAGTGTTCTTGAACCTTCCAGTTCTCTTTCAAGACAAAGGGCGGTGGCTTTAGTGGCTGCCATTGTCAATCGTTTGGATCTGGAAACAACCGATGATTGGTTAGCTTTATCTCCTCATGAGCTACAAATCCGTGAAATTCTTGATACAATTAATGATGTTCGAGATGAAAGCGAAGAGATGGCTACAATCAGCTATCTTTTGGGGCGATGGCTGCTAGTTCAGGGAAAGCCCCCAGAAGCAAAGCAACACCTCACAAAAGCACTAGCAATCAGAAGAAGACTTCTGCGACGCGATCATCCTGATACAGCGAGAACGTTAAATTATTTGGGAAGCGCTTTAAGACAAGTGGGACAAACTGAAGAGGCAAAAGCCTGTTTCAAGGAAGCTTACCAAATGCGCAGAAGACTTTATCAAGGAGATCATACGGAGATCGCAGCCTCGTTGCTTAACATGGCTATGTTTTGCAATCGTCTGACGGAATTCGAAAAACATCAGAAATACACGAACCTAGCCATAGATATGTGGTGGAGGCTATATCCTAATGGGCATCATCTCATTGCTTTGGCATTAACTAATAAGGCTGATGTTTTTAAGACAGCAAATAGACTTGATGAGGCCTATGGTTTAGCTCTCGAGGCAGTCGAGATGCTTGAAAACCTCTTGGCTGGAAATGATTCGAAAAACGTTCAAACCTTCTCTAGCGCCTTAGAAGTATTAGGATCGATATTGGCAATACAACGCAAAGAGGATGAAGCATTGAGGTATTACAATAGAGCTGTTGAGATATACCGAAAATTGGATCCTTATCATCCTAAAATCCGTGAGTTAGAATATTTTATCGGTAAATTAGACGATATATTGCAAACAAAATCACAGCCATTCCAGAACTGCTGAAAATGCTCACGATCAAAGGAAACATCATCACCATTGATGCCATGAGGTGTCAAAAGGAATTCGTCAAACAGATCAGAGAAGAAGAGTGTGACTACGTGACTGCGTGACTGCTCTGAAAGACAATCAGGGTATCTTAAACGGAGAAGCCGAGAAATTCTTTCAGCAGGCAATGGATGTTACACGCGATAAATCTGGATGCGATTTTATGAGTGCTATTGAGAATTTTTCCTTAGTAAAAAAAATGGCCCTGGGATTGCTTAAGGCGGACGCGTCAGAAAAGTTGAGCGTGCCTGACAAGAGGAAATTGGCCGGATGGAGTCCCGAAAATCTCCTTAATATATTGGAAGTCAAATGATTTTTCATGCAATTTCCCTGGCATACTGGGTAAAAATTTTTTAATTCCAATTATGCAACAACCACATTCTCCTGTTTCATAAGAATTTCTTTTAAGTGCTCTTGTTTCTGAAGAAGATTTGGATTGTGATTGATTTCTCTCTCATGTGCAAGCCTGCACGAATCTTCCTCAGCGGACTTATCACCTATTCGAACTTGCGGAACATAAGGCGTCGCTAATGTCGTTTTTCCAATTCCTCGTAGTCTATCAATCATCTGTTGGGTTGTTTCAAAACGATATTCCGGAAATGTGATGAT
>JAGVJP010000120.1 GCA_020051075.1 Parachlamydiales bacterium | reverse complement strand
GAATTTGCAGTCGTAATTGTCGTCGTTATGCAATTATAATTGACGCGAAAGAGACGGAGTGCTCGAATGACTTGACAAATTCACATAGCAGGCTAACTCTCGTGCCCCTGCCCGTGCCCGATTGTCCTTTATCGTGCCCAAATTTGTCGTGAACGGTAGCGATATTCCAGAGTTTCTCAGACAATTTCGGACACTCGGGCTCGTTCTCGAAAAGGGACACTCGGGCAGGGGCAGGGGCACGGGCACGAAAAGCGAGTTAACCTGCCGCGTATGCCTGCCTATCCTGTTATTTGTTTATCCTGTTGATCCTTGCAGGACAGCAAGCAAAGCGGCTTTCATGGAGAGGCCTTGCGCCACAGCCTCAATTTGAGGTGTGAGCGAATCGACCAGTAGCATTATTGTCGAAACAATGGAAACGAGCGTTCTCGACTCGATTTTTTGCTCATCACCAGAAATTAAGCTATAAGAATAATAAATCGTTTTGTTTATCTCATCCAAGCCAAAACCGGGAATCTCTAACGGTTTGTTGAAATATAAGAGCAATCTAGCTAATTCGCCCGTTGCTTCGTCTTTATAACTGAATGGAAAGGCAACAATCAAACGAATAAACAGCTGTTTATCCATTTTGTCAATATTTGATTTTAAATCTTGCGGGACTGGAAGTTCGTCGAATCTGATCATTAAAACTCTTTGGCGCCCCCTATCATCCGCACCAAAGCTAACGCTTAGGCGATGAAAGGGAATTTGATCATCAGGCTCGACAAGTTCGCATACATATCCATACTCTTTCAATGCATTCTCAATGAAATTTAGTCTTCCTTTAATATTCATATCAGGCTCCTTTTATACGGCAGCTAATGGACAATTTCAACTAGATGACTGGTGTCACTTCTTTTTTCGCTTCCTGTGGTTTCCTTGTCAAGAACTTAAAGACCGTATTGGCGGGTTCCTCTTCGAATTTAAGGTCAATAAACCCCTGTGACCGCATAAATTTTTCCACTTCAGCCTTTGATTCAGGGCTTTTTAACAACGTCCGCATTTTTGCAGCAATCTCTTTGACATCTCCTGGTATCACATTGGCGAACTTAACACTCAATCTTGCCGATGCTAGCTCTTCATCGAGGTCTTGTTTTTGTTGTCTGATCTCATCTAATCTCTCTCCCAAACCTCTATTCAGTTCCTCGATTGCTCCGCCGATCTCCCGAGCAGAAGCTGTTAATTCTTCTATTTTTAGAGTTTTTGCTGTCATCTTTTGATGAACTTGGTCTTCAAAAGCTTTAAACCCCTCATCTAACGCTGTTAATTCTCTATGGGCCATCTCATTCAATTCTCTGATTCTCACAAGAGCAGCTTCCTGTTTTTCTTGATAAGACTGAACGGTTTCTCTTTCAGTGAGTTTCCGCCCAAAAATTTCTTTGATGGTTCCCATCAAACCGCCTACTCGCTCCTCACCCACACGAATCCTTTCCAATTTTTCATAATGAGCATTGATGCGACCTTTATAACTTTCTCTTATCCTGGTCTTTTCTTGAAGAAGAGCTGTGTGTTTTTCCTTCCACACCACCTTCACTTTTTGAGAACACTCTTGCAAATCTTTCTCAGCATCTTCGATAGCTGTGAATTTCTCGCTTAGTTTTGTAGAGAGGGTCTCCCTTTCTCTTTCGAGGTTGATCTGCGTCCACTTTTCTTGAACAGCCAATGAGGCTTGTCCTAAACTTGCTTTGATCACATCGCGATTTTTATATGCAGCATAACCTAGTGCGCAAGTGATTAACCCAGCAGCGATAGCTCCCGAGCCTATTCCAACAACTGCCGCAGCCCCTGCAGTCCCAGCTGCAACGCCAACTCCTGCTAAAATTAGAACTTTAGCTGTGCCAGCAGTTATCCCTAAAGAACTCGAGACGATAGCGATGAAATTCTGCATAGAACTCACCGTGCTTTTTTCTGCTTGTTCCTCTAAATATTTGAGTCTTAGAATAATCACCTCTTTGACAGCAGGATCTATGGTCTTAGATTCCAATTGCTTGATTAATGCAGCTCTTTCAGTGTCTACAGATTTAAGCTGATTATAGCTTTCAACCATTCCAGCGAGGCTTATGCCGAAAGAAGCAACTCCGGTGACCATCCCTAAAATCCCTCCAGCTAATGCAAGGTGTTGCGCCGCTACAGCCGAAGTCGATGACGCACTTCCAGCTAAACCTAAATCATCTCTTGCCGTCTTAATCGAAGCTTTGACCATTGCAATGCTCGTTTCCTTACAGAGTGTTGTTCTCCCCTCTTTCAGCTCATCGATTCGCTGATTAAGAGTAGTGATTTTGTCTTCTATTTTCTTTTTTTCCTCAGCAGCATTAGGCTGACCAGCCTCTGGTCCACCTGGTTCAAATTTTCTGAGATCTGCTTGAGCCGTTTCTAACTCTGAATTCAATGTAGCTAATTCGGCATTGATATTGAGAACAGCTTTTCCAACAACAAATAATGATCCAAGTTTTATTAGCAATTCGACATTTCCAGAAGCCTCGCCAGCCATCTCTAGAACTGACGAGAATTTACTTAAAGCTTCCGCACTTGCTGCGGCTGTTTCGACAATAAATTCTGAGCCTTCCATTCCTGTAAGAATATTCTCTTGCGTTCTTGTTGTTGGATCTCCAACGACTTCAGGTAAAGTATTCACTAATTCAAGAATTTTCTCTGAAGAGGCAACTAACTGTTCCATGGCTTCAAGTTCAGCCGGTTCATTATCGGGCGACCGCTGAATCAGATCTTCTAAATTCTCAAGAAGAGCTTGGAGTCGTTCTTCCTCGATCGCTTCTGCAGTTTTTTCTGTCGTTGGTTCACTCAGAGTCAATGAGACCGGTGCAGATTCAGTGGATGAAGGAGATTCTCTTAATTTTTCTGTATCTTCGATGTAATCATCAGGAACGATGTAATTACCGCCAACAATACTTGGATTAACAAACATAATAACCACCTAGATTTTTAATTAACAAAATTCAAAAACCTATGATTTTATTATATTACCATATTATTTAGGGTTTGTTTGCTTTTGATTTCAATACTATAAAATTCGCAACTATTCACGTCTCTCAATTTTTAAACGCAAAAGAGGCACAAAGACGGAGTGAGGGGGACAGGATAAACAAAAGGACAAAACAGGATAGGCAGGATCGCTTCGCGGCAGGATGGGCAAGATAAAAAACAGGATAGATAGAAAGTTTCAAAGTGATGATCATGACAGAATCTTTATAAATGGCTATATATTTACTATGAAAAATCTGGAATGCGCACTTTAAATAATAGAAACACAGAGGCACAGAGAACACAGAGAGGAAAAAATATATCCCGCTCCGTGCCCTCTGTGCCTCTGTGTTTCAATTGTACTCTAGCAATTTCGAGAAGAAACATAAGTTAGCCTGATACGTATGCCTACCCATCCTGCCGCGAAGCGATCCTGCCTATCCTGTTTTTGTCCTTTTGCTTATCATGTCCTACTCTCTGCGTCTTTATCCTTGTGTCTTTGCCGACAAGTGTGCTACATTAACTCCTATTTTAAAGGCTTAAAGGGATGAGTTAATGGATAAACGAACGATTCTATTTGTGATTGCTTTGTCTATGACATTGTTTGGAGTAAACCTCTTCTTTCAATATCAAAACATGGAAAAGAAAAAAGAGTGGCAACAGCACCAGCTGCAAAAACAATCAGAAAAACAGAAACAATTGGAAGTTGAAATTGTCCAGCGAACCGCTTCGCCCGACGCCCTTCCCCTAGTTAAACTCTATGCTGATCCAGAAGGAGATCAACTATTAACAGCAGGCGTTTTCAATAATGGAAATGTGATGACGCTCTCTTGGATTGCTCTGCCGCCAAAAACGACTTATATCCAAATCCCTGACACTGACGAACTGCAGGAAGCTCAGTTGATCTATTCAACAAATGGGTTTGGGACACCCCTCATTTATCAAACCTCGGCAAAACAACCGTTTAAGACAACCGCGTTGCCAGATTTTGGTCACGTCGATTTACAATTAGTTAACTTCTCCGACCTTAGCATGCCCCAACCTTATAGCGTCACTCTCGGAGAATACACTGACGGCCATTTCCACATTCCGGGGATCAGCCCTCCCGGTTTAACGGAAACAAAAGGCCATCGTCAATATAGCGCTATCGCTTTACTAAAAACCATCCAAGGGTATATCGCTGTCGGACTTTACGACCCTTCAAACCACTCTCTTGTTAAATTATCTGAATTTGATGACTTGTCAAAGCAGATCGAACAAATCAAACAACCACTCCCAAAAACAGCAAAAAAAGGAGAGGAAAAATTCTTTGTTCTTGAAACTCCATACCAGCAATTTGTCTTCTCTAACTACGGTGGAGCACTAGCTGAGATCAACCTTCCATTTCAATCAGAAACCAACCAATTGAGTGTGATCAAAGAGATCGCGTTTGACCGTGATATCGTTTCTAAACACTCCTATAATGCCTATTTTCCAGAACGGAGCTTCTATACCCCCGCTCAAAAAGATGGAGAAGAGTTCATTCTCCATGAAAAAGGCCAATTGGGAGGATATTATCCACTCTTGAGAAGAACCCTCGTTGAAAAACCTCCACGAAGCAACATTGTCTTAAAACCAAAACATTATGCACTGAATATTGTCTCAGAATATCCTGAACTTGCTGAACTCGTCTATGATGTCAAACATTTCGATAAGCAGTCGATCACATTTGAAGCTTCTCAAGGCTATCGGAAGATCACAAAAACATTCTCATTAGGTGCAGATGGGATCGATGAAGCTCCTTACTCCTTAAACCTAGAGATTAATATAGATGGAGATGCTCGAGGATTATGGCTAACCTCAGGGATACCAGAAGTTGAATTAATCTCTGGCTCTGCAGCACCTTCGTTGAAATATCGGCTGACACGCAACCAAAAATCAGATGTTCAGAAAATCGACTTACCCACTGACGCCACTACTGTGACAACAACATACATAGATTGGATCTGCAACTCTAATGGCTTTCTAGGAATGATCCTCGACCCCCTCACGGAAACAGATCCAGGATACCGCATACAACATATCCCCGGCACTGTGGTCCCCTCACGCCTAACTGAAGTGGACCAAGCATACGATCGTTTTCCACCAGCTTCCATGCCTGGCTACATGGTGCTATTACCTGTAAAACAGAAACCAGGGACTTCGATATTCCGCTTCTTTTCCGGACCTTTCGACACAACAATCTTGAATGAAGTCGATGAAAAATATTCCAATTACGCCACTGGATATAATCCCGATTACATCTCTTGTCAAACGATGCATGGTTGGTTTACTTTCATCTCAGGACCATTCTCAAAGTTCCTCTTTGTCCTGATGAATTTTTTCCACACCATGTCTGGGTCTTGGGCCTTATCAATTTTCTTGCTCACAGTATGCTTGCGCTTGATGCTCTACCCTCTAAATGCCTGGTCGACTAAATCGATGGTCAACATGCAGAAGATCGGGCCTGAAGTGACAGCAATCCAAGAAAAATATAAAAAAGATCCAAAGAAAGCTCAAGCTGAAGTCCTCAATCTTTATAGAGAACGGGGTGTCAATCCTGCTTCTGGCTGCATCCCCCTATTGATTCAAATGCCCTTCTTGATCGGGATGTTCGACCTTTTGAAATCAAGCTTTGCCCTTCGTGGAGCCCCCTTTATTCCTGGATGGATCGATGATCTGACTGCTCCAGACGTCCTGTTCAGCTGGGAACGCCCGATTTTCTTCATTGGAACGGAATTCCATCTTTTGCCCTTTCTCATTGGAGGAGTGATGTTTCTGCAACAGCGGCTGATGTCGACGGCTCCGTCAGATCCGAAGCTTCTGACCGATCAGCAAAGACAACAAAAAGCAATGGGGACCATGATGACAGTCTTTTTCACTGTCATGTTTTACAATTTTCCTTCAGGATTAAACATCTATTGGCTCTCATCAATCCTTCTCGGCATCCTCCAACAATGGTGGACAGCCAAGCAAATGAAAGATGCACCTGTGAAATCTCCTGTAAAAGAACCGATGAAGAGGGTAAAGGGAACGAACGAGAAATGAAATCATGCGTACCTGGGAACAACTGCTCCTACAGCTAGAAGCCGATATCGGCCGTGAAACTGTCGACAAGTGGCTTCGATCATTAAAAGTGCTGCGGTTTGATGCTTGCAATCTTTATTTAGAGGCGAAAGATTCTTTTCAAGCTCTCTGGTTTGAAGAGCATATCCGAAGCAAGATCAAGACCAGCTTCGTCAACGGCAATCATCGGCAAATCAAAATTCATCTCACGATTGCTAACTCCAGTTCAATCCCCTCAAAAAAACGAACAAAGGAGAAAAGAGAAGCCTCCATCCCTTTCCAACTGGTCTTCGATGAATTGAATCCTATTTTATTATTAGACTCCTTTGTCTTCAGCAGCGATAACGAAATGACGCACAAATTTCTGAATGAATTATCCTGCCTATCAGAAACAGGGCCGACCCGCCTCGGAACATTTAACCCCATTTATTTCTATGGATTAAGTGGTTCAGGAAAAACCCATCTCCTCATGAGCCTTGCAGACACTTTTCAGAAGAGGGGATTGAAAACGTTATTTGTCCGCGCTGAAACTTTTACAAATCATGTTGTCAGTGCCATCCGGGCTGGAGAAATGAGTCTTTTTAGACAAGCCTATCGCAATACAGATGTCCTTTTAGTCGATGACATCCACCAATTTTCACGCAAAGGTGCGACTCAGGAAGAATTTTTCCATACGTTTAATACCCTTCATCTAGAAGGGAAACAAATTATCCTCTCTGCAAATTGCCCACCCCAAGAATTGCAGCTCATTGAATCGCGCCTTGTGAGCCGCTTCGAATGGGGGATCATCCTCCCACTAAAAACAGTATCAGATAACGACCTTGCACCTTTATTACAGGCAAAAGCTAAAGCCCTAAATTTTTTACTGCCGATGAAAATCGCTGATTTCTTAACTGATATCTTCAAAGCAAACACGCACACCCTAGTCAAAGCTCTTGAAGCTTTAGTGCTGAGGCTCCATCTTGACAAAGAACACTCTATTCATCATTTAACAGTGCCATCAGTAAAAATCTTATTAGCCGACCTGCTCGCTGAAGCTCAAAAAGCCACTCTTTCCCCCGATCAAATCGTTCAAGCTGTTGCAGAACATTATGGGATCAAAGCCGAAGACATCAAAGGGAAAGGGCAAACCAAAGAATTTGTGCTCCCGCGGCAAATGGCTATGCATTTTTGCAGGGAAAAACTTAAAATGACTTTCATTAAAATTGGAACCTTCTTCTCCCGCGATCATTCGACGGTGATGGCTAGCGTTAAATACATTCAAAAAGCATTGGAAGAAGAGAATCGCACCGTTGTGCCAGCATGGCAGTCTATCATGAAGAAGTGCTTCTCATAACTATAACGCGATAAAGATCGAATTAGCCCCATTAGGGAGGATGTTCATCGCCGTTAACCTCTCCCTCATTGCCCTAATCCCTGAAGTCTGCAGCCTATTTTGTCCAAAACAAGAAACAATAACATGTGTGTTGATCCAATCGACAGCACAAATAATATCGGAAATAGCCGCCTTCATCATATCTACAGCCAAATAGGGATTCACTTGAAATGCAACGAGGTTGACTCTTCTTGTTGAAGAATAGCTCAAAATCGCATCAGTCGACAAGATGGCACTAATACTTTTGATTCCCTGTCGACAAAAAGTGACTTGGTTGTCTCCAAAGATGAATGTAAAAATCGGTGTCGTTAATGCATGGATCAGCGATGCTAAAGAAGCCGCTGCCGCAGCCATGATCGGCTTCAGAAGATTGACCTCATACCCTCTTCCCTTGACGACAGGCATGGTGAGAAGATGATATGTAAAGGTATAGACTGCACTTATTCCAATGGTTTGAAGAGTTTGTTCAGGCATTTCATGATAGTAAGTCCGACAAACTGACCTAATAGACTCTAGCATAATGGAATTCTCCGTTTTTATGACGATGTATTATCATGTCATCTAAACAATTTTTTTCCAAGTGCTGAAATTATTTGTGTGAAAATTATGAAAAATGATAAGTTGTAATTCTTTCCATCCGGAGTATAGCGCAGCTTGGCTAGCGCGGCTGCTTTGGGAGCAGTAGGTCGGGGGTTCAAATCCCTCTACTCCGATCGCCCTATCTTTGCTAGCAAAGATAGGGTTTTTTTTATCGTAACCCTTCACTTGAATCCAAAATATGCTCTTTCAACATTCTCTCGCTTGGTTATTTTGGGATCCGCCAATCGTTGCTTTCACAATCCCCTATCTCAACCACCCTGTCGTCTGGTATGGCATCCTATTCGTCACCGGCTTCGTGTTGGGGTATTTCATCGTCAACCCTCTTTTTGTCCGTTTCCTCAAAGAAAACCCCCACCTCTCATCAGTCGATGTTCTGGATTGGAATAAACTGCTCGCAAACCTTTTCAACAACAACTCTCCCCTCGCAGATCAAATATTGAAAAATATCCCGCCTTCCCTCCGACAGCAGATCTCACCCGCCAGCCTTCCCGGTGCAGAGGTTAAACAAGCAGTTTTAGACTCCTGCAATCAGCTGTTAGATTCAGGCGGATGCTCGCGAGATCAACTTCAAGAATTGTTTGGAAATACTTTATCAACGCTCAAACAGACAGCCTACTTTTTAACAGACCGTCTCTGCTGGTTTGCTGTGGCTGGAACCGTCATAGGAGCGCGCTTAGGAGCTGTTATTTTTTATGATTGGCCTCTTTACGCAAACAATCCCATCGAAATTTTTAAGGTTTGGCATGGCGGATTAGCGAGCCATGGAGGTGTTTTGGGAGTCATTGCCGCCCTCTACCTCTACGTAAAATATGTGCAGCGCTGGGTGCCGCAGCTGACACTCTTAAAACTTCTCGATATCGTCGCCATCCCAGGCGCCTTAGCTGGATGCTTCATCCGCCTTGGCAATTTTATGAATCAGGAAATCTTGGGCACCCCCACATCAATGCCTTGGGGGATTATCTTCGGACATCCTGTCGACGGAAGCATCCCAGAACCCCGACACCCTGTTCAACTTTATGAGGCTGCTGCCTATTTGTTGATCTTTGTTGTTCTATGGAGAATTTGGAAAAAACAAGCCTCCCATTTCTATCAACCTGGTCAAATCGTTGGATGGCTCTTTCTATTGCTCTTTGGATGCCGATTCCTCATCGAATTCTTCAAAGCCACGCAAACCTCTGTTCTTGATTCGTCATGGATTCAAATGGGCCAGCTTTTGAGCATCCCTTTTATTCTTCTGGGGATCGCCCTCATTTTATACTCAAGAGGATTCTTGCATAAATCACCACAGAGACAATGAAATCAGTTGTGATTTACAAAGTCAAATTCAATAGAAAAGAATCATGAAAATTCATATATTATTGACATTAATTTCGATTTTTCTTAAAATCTAGCCTTAAAACTTCTTATTAAGAAAATAGAGTTCTGAACGAACTTGTATTATTAAAAACATGTCTATAAAGGATATTATGAACGTCACAGGATCAATTTCACAACGTTTTCTTGAAATTTCACAACGTCTTCTCGGACCAATTTCACACCCTCGAATCGCTGTTGCAGCCTGTTTAACAGCTGTAGGCATCGTTGGAATTGCTATCCTCATTAAAGCTTCCGATGCTTCTCTCAATGATGTCGTAGGAGCCACAGCCTTTAGTTGTGGGATGGCGTCCTTTGTTACAGGTATTCTTGTCGTGGGAAATTCACTTAATAACGCAATCGCTCTCATGTTTATCCGTTTTGGAAATCAGGAAATGGCGGCTAACATCTGCAATCGTCCAGTCAATGCCTTTATTAACCAACATACCCTTGGCGTTATTGCTTTCGCAGCCATCACCTGTGCAATAGCGAGCTTTGGACTGACGTATCTAGACTGATTATCAAGTATTAAAAACAACACAAGGATTATTATGAACGCTATCGGATCAATTTCACGCCCCCATCTCATTGCAGCCGGTTTAGTCGGTGCAGGTCTCATCGGAGGTTGTTTAGCCTTAACCAGAGCCTCAGACGAGACGGTCAAGGATGTCGTTCAATTGACAAGCATGACAAGTGTAATAGTGGGTATGTCAGGTGCTCATCTTATCGCCGTTGCTATAGGTTTTAATGCTCTATCTGTCATTTTGGAACTTTCTGGAAAATTGGAAATAGCATCTAAAATACTCAATAATAGCGTTCTTGCCTACTTTAATAAGCATACTGTCGCTATTATTTCCATAACATCCCTAGTCTGCACAGTGGGCATCATCGGAATGCTCTATCTTAATCGTTATAACGACTAACTTGTTTAAAAAGAGGATTATATGAACGCTATCGGATCAATTTCACGCCCCCAGCTCATTGCAGCTGGTTTAGTCGGTGCAGGCATTATCGGAGCGGCAGCTTTCATTAAAGCTACTGATGCATCTGTGACAGATGTCATTGCAGTGACAAGCATCGCTTCGGGATGCGTGTTCTTAGGAACTACGATGGTATACATCATAGAAACAATCAAAAATACTATCGCTGTCATTTTTGCACGTAATGGAAGGTTTGATCTAGCAGATAAAATACTCAGCACACGCACCAACATACAGTTCAATCAGCATATTTTTGCTTTTGCTGTCACAGCATCCGTGACCTGTGCAATAGGCCTTATTGGAATTCTGTATTTATTAGATGAATAGTATATTATAAATTCTGTTGATTCAATCGCACTCACGAATTATACTCTTTATCAGAAGTCGGTTGATTATAAAAAAATTAAGGAGTACGGTGAGCTATGGCAACATTAATTTTTGATCAGAACAGCGAAGAGATCGAATTACCAGATGATTCGCCCATTGCAGAGAGCTGTGAGGAAGCAGGTGTCCCTTTTGCATGCACAGAAGGTGTTTGCGGGACCTGTGTCATCGAGATAAAAGAAGGGAAGGAAAACCTCTCCCCTCCAACGAAAGAAGAGGAAGATTTCCTCGGAACAGGAACATCCCACGAACGGTTAGCATGCCAATGCCGCATCAAATCAGGGCGTGTGAGAGTTGTTTTTTAATTTAGCTAAAAGAAGGAAGTGATTATGTCTTGTTGTTCTCCACATAAAAAATCTAACGATGGTGCCGATCAGCCTAAAAAATCGTGTTGTTCCCAAGAGCGAGATGACCAGGAGAAACAGGAGCAATCTTCATGTTGTTCTGCGCCGAATGGTTCTCAGGGGAAAATGAAAATCACCCGCCAGATGACAATCGAACAAATTTTGGGAATGTTTCCTTATAAGGCTCAGCGGTTGTCACAAGAGATCACCAATGCTGGACTCCACTGCATCGGCTGCCATGCAGCTGTCTGGGAAACATTAGAAGGAGGCATGCTAAGCCATGGCAAAAGCGAAGAAGCGATCGAAGAGCTTGTTGAACGGCTGAATGCCCTATTAGAAGAAGCTGTTGACATCGACACCATCCGCATTACATCGCGAGGCGCTGCAAAATTCATGGCAATCCTTTCAGAGGAAGGGAAACAAGGATGGGGAATGCGTTTCTCCGAAGAGATGGCAGGATGCAATGGATTTGAATATGTTCTCGATTTCTCTGAGAAAGCAGAAGAAGACGATGAAGTCTTCGTCTCAAACGGCATCGAAATCCACGTGAATAAAGCCAAGGTATCCTTTCTAAAAGGCTCTGAAATTGATTATTTGGAAGGGCTACGAGGGGCTGGATTCAAGATTTCAAACCCTAATGTCCGTTCAGCTTGCGGATGCGGAACATCCCACAACTACTAATCCAACAAGATCGACAGGATAAACAAAAAACAGGATAGGGAAAATAGGAAGGATAAAAAAATATAGAAGGTTATAGTTTTTCTCTTAGAAAACTATTTGATCTTATTCCTATTTTTTTATCTTTATCTATCCTTCCCATCCTGTTTTTTATCCTGCCTATCCTGCCGCGAAGCGATCCTGCCTATCCTGTTTTTGCTTTTTGCTTATCCTGTCGATCTTGTTTTCGTTTTTCTTGTCTATCCTGTGGCATTCATGTTGTGAATAGCTTCGAATGCTGCCTCTTTCACTGTCTCGCTCAGGGTGGGATGGGCGTGGGGCCAGTGTTCAATCTCTTTGACTAATACTTTCATCTCCATCGCAGCCATCCCCTCGACGATAAGTTCTGAAGCTTGAGGACCGATGATATGCATCCCCACCAGGCGGCCGGAAACCTTATCGCCGATGATTTTGACAAACCCTTCCGTATCCCTCATGCAACGGGCTCGGGCATTGCCTTTAAACCAGCTGACCCCTACTGCTACATCTAAGCCGGCATGCCGGCATTCCTCTTCAGACAATCCAACGACAGCTACTTCAGGATGTGTATAGACGACGTTAGGAATAGACAACTCATTGACAACTTGATACTGTCCTTTGAGGGCATTAACAACAGATTCTGCTTCAGCTGAAGCGCGGTGGGCTAACATTGTCCCTTCGATGACATCTCCAATTGCGAAGATCTTTTTCTGAGTCGTGCGAAAAGCGTGGTCGACAACGATGAACCCTTTGGCATCGGTTTTGACCCTTGCATTTTCTAACTTTAATCCTTGAGTGAAGGGCCGCCTTCCAACAGCAACGAGGACGGCATCGCCATTGAGGTTTTGCATTTGATCTCCCTTGTGGTTCACTGTCAATATCACTTCTTGAGGTTGAACGACAGCAGTCACCACTTGGGTCGAAAGCAAGAAAGTGATTCCCTGTTTCTGGAGGCTCTGTAAAAGATATTTTGAAAGGGCGGTATCGAGGGCAGGGCAAATACGGTCTAACATCTCCACCACTGTCACTTTAGAACCTAAACGGCTATAAACCGAGGCGAGTTCAACGCCGATCACTCCGCCTCCTATCACAAGGAGTCGATCCGGCACCTGTTTCAATTGGAGAGCCCCCGTCGAAGAGAGAATTTGTTTTTCATCAAAAGGAAGCATTGGCAGGGTTATCGATTCAGATCCTGTTGCAATGATCACCCAGTCGGCTTCGACCTCGCTCACTCCTGAGTCATTAACGACGGAGAGATGATGGGGGTCGATGAAGTGGGCAGCTCCATAAAGAGCAGTGACGCCATGCTTCTTGAACAATCCAGCAACACCTTCTGTCAAGCCTTTGACAATCTCTTGCTTGGATTTCATTATCTCAGCAAATTTGAATTCCAGCTGGCTGGCATCTAACCCAAGGGCAGATCCTGCACCTTTGAGATAGGCATAAACCCCTGTAGAGTGGAGCAGTGCCTTTGAAGGGATGCATCCCACATTCAGGCATGTTCCCCCAAGAGTTTCTCTCTTATCGATGCACACGGTCTTGAAGCCCAGTTGTGCAGCGCGAACTGCTGCCACATAACCACCAGGACCAGCTCCTATGATCGCAACATCGTAACGACTAGCCATGACACCACCTTATGAATCATGAAATTTCAAGCAACAAACGCGAAGGCTCTTCCAGAACGTTTTTGATATGGACGAGGAAGGAGACAGCCTCTTTCCCATCGATCAATCTGTGGTCATAGCTCAAGGCAAGATACATCATCGATCTGATCACGATTTGATCTTCAATGACAACAGGCCTTTTTTCGATCTTATGCATCCCTAAAATTCCACACTGGGGAGGAACTATGATCGGCGTAGAAAGCAATGATCCATAAACACCCCCATTGGTGATGGTGAATCCGGCTCCTTGAAGGTCTGCCAAAGCGATTGTGCCTTCGCGCGCTTTTTTCGCATAGCTTTCAATCGCTTTTTCAATTCCAGCGAAGCTGAGACTTTCGCAGTTGCGGATGACAGGGACGATGACTCCTTTATCAGTGCCTACAGCAACACCGATATCATAATATTCCCGATGGACAATATCATTTTCAGCAAGATAGGAATTCAAGTCTGGAAAAGCCTGCAAAGCTGAAACGACAGCCTTAATGAAGAAAGACATAAATCCCAGTTTGCATCCATATTTTTTTGCAAACGGCTCTTTGAATTTCTCCCGCAATGAAATCACCTGCGTTAAATCCACCTCATTAAACGTTGTCAACATTGCTGCTGTTTTCTGTGCCTCCACCATTCGTTGTGCAATCACTTTCCTGATTCTGGAAAGGGGGCGGCGCGTTTCTCGCTGAGTCATAGAAGATGATGGAGAGACGACGGAAGGGGGTTCTGAGACCACTTTTTCAGTGGAACCTTCTTGCAGTTGCATCAGAAAATTTTTCTTTGTTAAACGCAAGGCCTCCGGGGGAGCAGCTTCTTCCTTTGAAAGGGGTTGTTGAAGACTCTTCTTGACTTCAAGTTGTGGAGAAACATCGCTCTTTGGTGGCGTTGGAGAGGCTGAAGGAGCCGAAACTTGAGCTGAAACAGACCCAGCTTCTACGCCTTCGATGAAACCGATCACCTGCCCGATTTTGGCAACATCTCCTGTTTTAACCGTGAGAGTCACCTTCCCCCCATCAGAAGCATACAGGACTTGATTCACCTTGTCCGTTTCCAGTTCGAGGATCTCCCCGTCGACTCTAACGACAGTCCCCGTCGGTGCGAGGACTTGACCAATGATCACCTCTGAGATAGATTCTCCGAGTGAAGGAACTTTAATCTCTTTTTTCATGTGCGAAAACCCTGATCTAATAAATCTGCTTGTTCTTTTTTATGGCGCGCAAAATAACCTGTTGCTGGAGTCGCACTGCGCTCACGCGATACACATGACAACGGAATAGCCGTGGGCAACAACTTCTTCAAGAAGGGAGCGATATAAGACCAAGCCCCCATATTTTCAGGTTCTTCTTGAACCCAGCAACATTCCTTGAGCTGCTGATAACGGGAAATTTCTTGCAGCAATGCCTTTTCATCAAGAGGGTAAAGCTGTTCAATGCGGATGAGAGCCACATCGCTTCGTTTTTCTTGCTGACGTTTTGCTGCAAACTCATAATATATCCTTCCTGTACAAAACACAGCTTTTTGGACCTCAGCGTTCGCTGCTGCGTCGTCGCCGATCAAGGTCAAGAATTTCCCCTCCGTTAAATCTTTGACCGTACTGTGGCAAGAAGGATGTCTGAGCAGTCCCTTTGGAGTGAAAACAACCAGAGGCTTCTTCCAAGTAGAGAGCGCCTGACGGCGGAGAAGATGAAAGAGCTGCGCTGGAGTCGTTAGGTTTGCCACGATGATGTTGTCATGCCCCGCCAAGGAAAGAAACCGTTCGATCCTTGCAGAGGAATGTTCTGGACCCTGTCCTTCGAATCCATGCGGGAGGAAAAGGACAATCCCCGATTTCTGGTCCCATTTTTCTTCTCCACTCGCAATATAATTGTCGATAATCACCTGTGCAGAGTTTGCGAAGTCGCCAAACTGCGCTTCCCATATCGTGAGACACTGTTCATAGGCAGTGCTGTAACCATATTCAAAGGCCAGCACTCCAACTTCCGATAAACACGAATTGAGCGCTTCAAACCTCCCCTGTCCTACCCGAAGATGTGCTAAAGGGGAATAGACGCCGCCTGTTTCCTGACAGACAAGAAGGGCATGCCGATGGCTGAACGTTCCCCGCCCGCTATCTTGTCCTGACAGCCTGACGGAAATGCCTTCCCAGAGAAGCGAAGCAAAAGCCAACGTCTCGGCAGTCCCCCAATCAAGGGGCTTATCTTCTTGAATAGCGCGCCAACGCTCTTTGATGAGAGATTCGACTTTAGGGTGGAGAGAATGATTGTGAGGGATATCGATCAGCCGATCAGCAATTTCAACCAATACCGCCCGTTCGATACGTGTGACGGCAGGATAAAAAGGATCATATTTTTCATTTGTATCCATTTCCGTCTGTGCTATCTCTTCATTTGCCCCATGGTTCGCCAATTGGTATTGGTTAAAAGCATCTTGCAGCTGCTTTTTGACATTCTCTTCCTTTTCTTGTGCAGCAGCAGCGGTTAACACTCCTTCCTGAATGAGTTGCTCGCGATAGAGCTCTCGGAGCGACTGCTTCTTCTTGATTGCCTGGTACTCTTTCGGTTGAGTAAACGCAGGTTCATCCCCTTCATTATGTCCATGCTTCCGGTAACAGTAGAGATCTAAGAAGACATCACAATGAAATTTCTGACGGATCTCAAAAGCCAACAGAATCGTTCGGATGCAAAGCTCGATTTTTTCACTGTTGAGATGAAAAACCGGCGAATCAAACGCATGGGCGATGTCTGTGCAATAGGGTGTAGAACGGGTTTCTTCCGGATTTGCTGTAAATCCCACTTGGTTGTTGATGACAAGGTGAAGCGTCCCTCCTGTTTCATAGCCTGGAAGCTTAGATAGCTGCAGCGTCTCATAGACGACTCCCTGCCCTGTGATCGCCGCTTCACCGTGTGTGAGGATGGGTATCGTCTTTTTCTTAACCTCTTCATCATTCAATAAAACCTGCTTCGCTCGTGTCTGTCCTTCAACGACAGGATCGATCGATTCCAAATGACTGGGATTAGGAGGTAGAGTCAACCTGATGTTATGTCCATGGACTGAGACGACCCATTCGTTGATGTGCCCTTTATGGTAGCGAATGTCTCCCATCCCTTCATAGGCTGCAGGCTCGCAAGACTCGTCAAAATCGCGTAAAATTTCGATCAAAGGTTTATGTAAAACATTGGCAATGACGTTGAGCCTCCCGCGATGGGACATTCCAATGACAAATTCTCTGACCCCTTCTTCGGCTCCCTGCTCGACTAAATAAACAAGCATGGGAATCACTGTTTCAGCACCCTCCAAAGAAAATCTCTTTTTCCCAACGTGTTTTGTATGGAGAAACGTTTCAAAGAATTCGGCTTGATTGAGCAAATCAAAGATTGTCTTCTTTTCGTCAGCACTGAACGGTTGATGAAAAGCCCCTCCAACAATTTTTTCTGCCAGCCACTCATCAAGAGCGGGATTTTCCCCTTGATAGTCAAATCCGATTCCATTGGAGTAGAGCTCTTCTAACCTTTCAATGATTTCACGAAGAGGCGCTACATCGTGGCTGAGGACCCCCAACGTCGGGAATTTCTGCTGCAGATCCTCCACAGAAAATCCAAGATTATCTAGCTGCAGACGGGAAGGCTTTTGTTTGTCATTGCTTCCCAACGGATTGACATTCGCTTGAAAATGACCATAGCGATGATAGGATTCGATTAACTGTTTTATCCGCTCGCTTTTGCAGGCTGCATCAGAACTGATAGGTGGGGGGACAATTTGCCGTTGCCCAAGTTGCCGAAAATAATTCTGCCAATCGGGTGTAAGCTGACTAGGCGAGGACTGGAAAAGCTGATAAAGGCTTTCCAAATACTCGAGGTTGATGATCTGATCTTTAAAAACATCGTCGCCCATGCCTTTCAAGCCTTTTGTAACTAATCAACTAGATCCTACTATAATGTCGATATAGCCCAAGGTCCGTTTTTTTAAAAGAAAGTTCTTTTCTGTTTTGAAACGTAACGGTATAATTCGCCATCAATGACTAACATCCCAATTTTTTTACTTCTTTTGATCCTTTGTGGATGCCAAGAGCCTTCAAGAGAACCGACGGAACGCAGTTGGCAAACGATCCATGCTAGAGATAACGGCGTCACATTAGAACGTATCGCCCTCTACCGTGCCCGCATTCCAACCTCTTGGTCGAGAAAAGATCCTCCACCAAATGAATCGATAGCCGATACGAAAAAACCCTTATGCGAATTCTTGATTGGAGAAGATAAATCTCCAATACGATTAAAGATTCACACATTCCCTATTGCAACTCCTGAGGCTCAAGTTCCCCCGCAAGCTCAAATTGCCCGATGGCGCAGCCAGTTTGAACAACTCAATCCTTTAGATGTTCGACTCATTGCCGAATCGCATGGAGGATTCAGCGGCCTTCGCTTCGAAGGAAAGGGAGAGATGAATGGGGAAAATGTCCAACTATTGGGATGGAGTATGAATCTTGCTTCTGACTATGTCAGAAAGCTCGCGATGGAGCTCAGTCCAACAGACCGTCTCAAAAGAGCCGATTACACGATAAAAGCCACAGGACATCCAAGTGCGATGGGAAAACATCGAGATGACATCATCGCCTTTGCAAATAGCTTCGAGCTTATCGATGAACTGCCAAAGCCGTGATTAGCACGTCTCTCCCTCCTTTCTTCCTATCACTATCATTTCCATCTCGAAAAAAAACACAGAGGACACAGAGAGAGTTTCTGGTTTTTACTAGACTGTGAAAAAACAGGGATCTAAAGGAAAGGGACAAAGTTAGGGTAAAAAGGCAATGGTGGTATATTTAAATAATCTGCCACTATCAATAGAAGATTTCTTGATGAATTCGTGTGTAAATCTAATTAAAAATACGATTACCGAACAACATCTAATATAACTCTCTAAGAATTTCGTCAAAAGGACAACGCGAAATTTAAACAGCGCACAAAACAAAGAAAATGTAGAATTTCTTCCTTTCGACTTCCGAGATATCGTTTTTTTGTTGTCATGAATTTCCTATTGCTTCTGAAAAATTGTCCGTGCCAGCTCATCGAGCAAAATCGCCATTTTCACGCGATCCTCAGCAGCGGGTCCGATAGTATCGAATTCGAAATCGTCTTTTGGAGCTAATTTCCGTATCACGACATCTTGTCGGTGGGTATATGGAGCATTGGAGATGGCTAAATAGCGGCCATGCGGAGGCAAGGCTTGCAACCACCTCTCGACTGAATCATCTGTTGTCGGGCGGAGGAGTTTTGCACTTCGAATGTCTTGTTTCATTGGTGCGTTGATAAAATGCACGTTGATCTGCTCTCGCATATCGTTTGGGATGTCAGACTGTTCCCAAACAAGTTGGATCATCCCGCATTCTGTTTTTGGGAGTTCTGCAGGTACCTGCCATTCTCGTCTTATTTTCAATGGCGACCCCTCTTCTGTGACTAAGGCTTGGTTATTCTCATATTGTCCTTCTAGAGGGCGTTCACCGCTCAAGAAATAAAGATGGGTAAATCTCACCCCTTTTTTCCACTGTTCAACAAGATAGTAGAGTCGAAGACGGACTGTTGGCAAAAGAGCTCCATGTACAATGGCTCCTTGATAGGGATTAAACTGTGGAGCAGTCGCGTTGACGAATCCCAAATCTGCTAGAAGGGGTTTGATCTTTGTTTTCAACTCCTCAAACCTGCTTGTCTGCTCCTCCCAGCGTTCTCCTTGCCGTAAAAGGTTTTTCTGCGCCCAACGGTTGATTTGTGCGATAGGCTCTTCGGATTCATTTAAGTTGTCCATCCCAACAATCTTCAGAAGCTGCATTAGTTCGAAGCTCGGACGACCGTTTTCGTCGAACAGAAGCGTGGAAAATCCGCTGCTCGCTACAGGATACTCATTACTCCTCCTTGCATCTAGATCGGCATTGAGAGAGGCCATGCCGAGGAGGGTTATGATCATTCCCCCAACAAAAACTAACGGGGCTCTCAGAATTGCTAACCACATTTTTTTTGAGTGTCTCATCACGTCTTATCCCTCTACAATTAGATGTCTCAGTTATCATTAATATAATGCACGTTAACCTGCTCTCTCATATCGTCTGGGATGTTAGATTGTTCCCAAAGAAGTGTTCGCTCAACACAATATTATTGACTATTATTTCATCAAATGATACCATTGATTTTTATTTAACAAACTTAAACAAAAAGAGATTGAATCATGCTTACAAATATCAGTAGATTATCAGATGGAATGAAAAGCCTAATAATCAAACACAAAGTCCTCTCTGCTTGCTTACTTGGCCTAGTCATATTAGGGATTGTTTTCCGAGGAAGATGCTATTCATGGATACAACAAGCAATGAATACCACAAAAAAAGCTAATGATACAGCGCAACAGACTATACAGCAGCATCAATCCACACCAACCAATACGTCTGAAACACCGCGATCAAATTCAGCACAGTTTGATGATTCTTCGTCTAGTTCGAGTTCTGATGATGATTCTTCGTCTAGTTCGACTTCTGATGATGATTCACCGCATCCGCTTTCCTTCGAGCAAAAAATACCGTCATTAAATTCAGTACAGTTTGGTGATTCTTCGTCTAGTTCGAGTTCTAATCATCCTTGTCCACCTCTTCCCTTAATTGATGACAAGGATGTTTTGGCACCTCCTTATCGTAATTACACCCCGCTCTCAGACTATTCCTCGAGTTCTTCGTCTAGCTCAAGCTCTTCGCTTCCACAAGGCTATTCGTCACAATTTCAGTATAGCTCAAGTTCTCCAATTCAACATAATGACTATTGGTCGTCACTACCTAGCTCAAGTTCTTCGTCTAGCTCAAGTTCTTCCTCTAGTTCAAGTTCTTCCTCTAGTTCAAGTTCTTCGTCTAGCTCAAGATCTCCTTCTAGTTCAAGTTCTTCGTCTAGCTCAAGATCTCCTTCTAGTTCAAGTTCTTCCTCTAGTTCAAGTTCTTCCTCTAGTTCAAGTTCTTCCTCTAGTTCAAGTTCTTCGTCTAGCTCAAGATCTCTTTCTATTTCAAGTTCTTCGTCTAGTTCGAACTCTCCTTCTATTTCAAGTTCTTCTTCTATTCCAACTTCTTCTTCTAACAAAACAAATGGATGGTTCTCGTGGATTTGGAGGGGGAAACAACAGTAATCAATGGAATAAAAAGTAGTTTTTTCTTTGAACGATTAAGAAAAGTTATTGTTATTATTTAAATAATAAAATATTTGATTTATGTATGGTAATTTGATTGATTGTTTAGGTTGCGTTGCAACTTATGGTCCCTCAGCGTATTACTCTCTTGGGATAGGCAGGACATTGCTTATCCCTCTATAATAAAACATCGGAACCCACCTGGAACGCCTATAACACATGTAGATCCCGATATCTATCCTAAAGTAGAAGTCCTGGGGAGGGATATTCTGTTATATCATTATGAAGGATTTGAGCCTACTGCTCTCGGCACAAATTTCGGTCCATCAGCAATTATGATGTGAAGCTGTTCAAATGGAGCTTAGACATAGAAAGATCTCCGAACACACAACGCTCTCAAAAACCTATGTAGAATCAAAAAAATTCATAACTAAGATGACTGAGAAAAAGTTCAAGTTAAAAACTGATTGATTTGATTCCAAAAAATCTTGTCGTATAAGTGTGATACATATACAATCCAAATACACAAAAACGAAACTTCCCAGCATAAAAAACAGGTTAGTCGAAATCGCTTCACGGCAGGATGGACAGACATACGCATAAGGTTAAAGCCCCGCCCATATCCCAGCCTGCAGGGCTTCAAGACGAAGAGATGCTTAGACTGATCCGTATAAGATAGAAAGGGTTGCTTAAATTGTCCTATCATCATGCTTATCCTTCCGTGAAGCGATCTTGCCCATCCTGTTATTCTTGTTTAGCGGGAAAGGCTTAGGGATGAATAGACTCAAACGGATTTTCGCATTCCTTGCTAGCATTTACTTTGCCATTGCACTCATTGCGTTAGCCGCTGTGACTGTGATTGTTGGAACTCTCCTAGAAAGTCGAACAGGCTCGCACCTTTACGCTGCACAATGGACCTATCACCACCCCGGATTTCAACTCCTCCTAGCCTGTTTCTTCATCAACATCCTCTTCTCCGCCCTGCGACGATGGCCGTTCAAAACCAAACACATCCCCTTTTTGATGACTCACCTTGGACTGCTGATGATCATCGCTGGGACGATGGTGAAAAATCGGCATGGCCTTCAAGGCAACCTCTTTGTTTGGGAGGGGAGCGGCAATGATCGCCTGTTCATCCCCCACACTTATGCATTGACCCTTGAAAAAAAAGGAGATCATCCTTTTGAAACGATCTGTGATACGATCCCGCTGTCGACGCTTTCACGAAGTGTCTATTACTCTCGACTTTTTCCTTCTTTAAAATGTAAAGTTGTTGGTTCGGCTCCTCATGTGAAGGAGAAATTTGAAACGTGGGTAAAGCAAGACAAATCCTATCTATACGGCCTTCCAGCACTTCCCATTCAAAAATGGAAAGAAGGAGATCCTCTTCCCCCATTCATCTACTCATCGATTTATGGACAAAGAGAGGAACGTTGCGGGTTGCTTTGTTTAAGAGTGGATCACATCGAAGCAGCATTAAAAGAAATTTATCCTCTTCAGCTCACCATGCATATCTCTTCTGACGATCCTTTAGCACCCGCTACTGAGATTCCTCTCTCCAAAGTTTTACAGGAAGGATTAGACAATGACCGTGGAAAAGTATCAGTCCGCTTAGATCTGATCCAATTAAACGAGCCTGAACAAGACCTGAAATCAGCTCTCATCATTTCATCTCCCGGTCGAGAACTACGCCTCCCTCTAACAGGACCAGACGCCCTCATGGTTCACTCTCACCCCTATCGATGGATGCCGGCAACAGAAAAAATTGACCTTAAAAGAGCTTCTAATCTTCTCTGCATCATCGAGGATAAAGAAGAAAATGTCTGGCTTGTTGCATTAGACAAATTTGGAAGGATCTCGCAGAAGCCTTTCCACTCCGACAAACACCAAGTGATGACAGCCTATGATCAAGGTTTTGGTGGTTACACCGTGCAGGCACAACTGCTCGCTCCCTCATTTCCATCTGGACGTGCAGAATTGGAATTAGCGAAAAAGGAGCGTCTCCAAGAACAGCTCCGACAAGCGATGGTCAACCCGCCTCCTTTATCTCCGCCTTTAGAACTCTTTGCCAAAGCGGCAGCACAAGCGGAAACGGATTTTACAGAACTTCTGATCGAATTTCTTTACGAATGGCACAACGCCCCCGATGTATTATTCCACTCCCCTAGGACACTATCTCCCAGGATTGAACAAACACTCTTGCAGATAAACTGGAAAGAGCTGCCAAGAGAAACTCTGCAAGCCGTCCTTTGGACTAACAGCTTCATCAAGCAGATTCAAGCTGCTGTTGAGCGCGGCTCTGATCTCGAAAATGAACTTAGAAGAACAAAATGGCCTTTTGTAGATGAGTTGAAAAGTGAGAAGTTCGAACGAACTCTCCCCACCCTCCTTTCCAGGCAAATGGCTTCAATTGCATCGTCCCTCCCCCCTCTCCCTCTGCCTGAAGTGTTAACAGTCAATGAACATGCCGCACTATTATCCGCCTATCTAAAAATATTTGAAATCGATTACCCCTCACTCATCGCAAACGAGTCGGCAAAGGAAGATGAATTATGGGAAGAGCTTGAGAGCTATTGGAAAGGACATCATCTTGATGATGACCCTATAATCAGCTATCTCACCCTAGAATCTCCTCTGACAAATAGCCTAAAATCTGCTGAACCCCCTGAAAGACTTGAAGATTATATTCCAGGAATTGTTGTCAACTTCACTCAAGGAGGAAAGAAACAACGTTTAGCCCTCGCTTACGATTCAACAACAGCTGGAATCAAATGGCCTGTTTTGGGAGAGTATAAAATTGGCTTTCAACCTGAAATCAGAGAAATCCCTTACCGAATTAGATTGAGGCAAGCCCGAAGCATCACCTACCCCAATTCATCGCAAGTGTATAGTTATGAAAGCGATATCCTCATCACAGAAAAAGGGAAAGAGCCGATTGAACAGACATTAAGTATGAATAGAGTTTATGAAACCTGGGATGGGTATCGCTTCTATCTGGCAGGGATTGGGGCTGCCCCGAATCAAGAATTGAAGAGAATCCAGCTGATTGTAAACTACGACCCAGCAAAATACTTTCTCACCTATCCTGGAGCTTTCCTTGTCTTTTTTGGCGCATCTCTGCTATTTTGGTGGCGCCCCTATACAAAACAAACGTAACTATTCATGTCTCTCCTTTTTTTAACGCAAAGGAGCAAAAGAGGATTTTTAATGTATCATCGATATGTTTTCTTGATTTGCTTATTCAGTCTTATCTTTGGTCTAGAGGCAGCTCCTGAGAAGGAATTCCCCGTACTCTACAAGGGGAGATACCGACCTGCAGAAGCGTATGCTCAGCTATGGATGCAGGACCGGGACGATGCAGCCCATCCAAAAAGAGAGGGTGAAGGCACTTCACATTCCCCTTTAGCGCTTTTATGGATTTATGAGACATCTGAGAAGGAACAACGCCGCAAAGAAGAGGCGTTTATGTCGAGGTTTCAAGAACTCAAAGACAAGGCTGTCGCCCCACGAGAAATCAGCAGCATTCTTGAGCGAGAATTTCCTATCTCACAACGTCTCTACAATAGCAGTTCACTGTTTCTATCGCTTCCAAGCCGACTGAATTCCGGCGAATGGCTTCCTCTTCACGCCCTTACCATCAAAACTTTTGATGCCAAGAAAAACGATTTAACCCTCGTGAGCAACTTCACCGTCTATCCAGATGAACAATTCACAGCATTGCAAGCAGCGTATGTGAAGATGCAGAGAGCCTTGCAAGAACATTCTCCTCACTTAGAGAATGTAGAAAGAGAGCTTAGCCAGCTTCTGTACGATTCTTATGCCTCGTCATTAGCCGGACACATCTACCAACCGGCTCATGGAAAACAACTCACCTACCCTTCTATGATGCAGCTGAAAGCAGAAAGACTCTTTATCAGCTTTCCTTGGATTCCTCTACTCATCACTCTATATTGCATCGCCGCCCTCACTCTTTTCTCCGCTAACAACACAATAAGAAAAATCGGCTTCTCAATATTAATTTCTGCTTTCATCATTCACTCTGCTCTTCTGGGATTACGCATCTACATCTTAGAACGCCCCCCCGTTTCCAATATGTTTGAAACTGTGATCTATGTCCCTTGGGTTGCCCTCGCCGCCGTCTTTGCGGTCCCATTTTTCCGTAAGCAGACCTTGATCCTATCAGCCGCTGCCTTGTCATCTGCAATTTTACTCATCTTAATCAAGGTCACCAATCTCCACCATAGTTTAGATCAGGTGCAAGCTGTGCTCGATTCACAATTCTGGTTGACGACGCATGTTCTGATGGTGGTCGGCAGCTATGGACTCTTCCTATTGGCTTCTTTGTTAGGTCATTTTTATCTCGTTATCACTCTGATCCGAAATAAATCTGCTGAATCACTTTCTTGGCTTGCTCAGAGGATTTTACAGATCCTCTATGCCGGAACTTTATGTTTGATCACAGGGACAATCCTAGGGGGGATTTGGGCTGCCGAAAGTTGGGGACGTTTTTGGGATTGGGACCCAAAAGAATCTTGGGCATTTATTTCGAGCTGCCTCTACCTCATCTGGATCCATGCCTACCGCTTCCGAAAGATCGGAGACTTTGGACTTGCCATCGGAGCGGTTGCGGGCTTTTTAGCCATCAGTTTCACCTGGTACGGAGTCAATTATCTATTGGGAACAGGACTCCATACGTATGGATTCGGCACTGGAGGCGAGTCAATCTATTACCTGTTTTGTGCAGCAGAACTTATTTTCATCAATGGTGCAATCTGGCGCCATCACAAACTATCCAATTATACAGGATAAACAAAAAAACAGGATAAGCAGGATCTCTTCGCGGCAGGATAGGCAGGATAAAAAAACAGGATAGGAAGGATGGGAAAGATAAAGAAAAAATAAGGTGGGTAGGATTGAGGGTTTCAAAATCATGATAATGAAAATGAGAAAGACTATTATCTTCTAATTATTTGACTGCATATTTCTTTCTTTATCTTTCCTATCCTGCCGCGAAGCGATCCTGCCTATCTTGTTTTTTTGTTTATCCTGCCTATCCTGTTTTTTTGTTTATCTTGCCTATCCTGTTTTTGACCTGCTGCTGAGGAAAGGTTTTTTTGCTTATTGACTGAAAACACTCCATTCCTATATGGAGAAATTATTGCAATTAAGTCTCTAAAATCGTACGCTCTTTGATCCATTCTCAAATTTTTGAATTCGATTGAGAAGAGGATCAAAGACAACGCAAGCGGATGAAAGATATGAAACATGTTAAAAGTGAAAGACTTAAGAAACTCGAATTAGAGCTTAATGATCTTGAACAATGGCTAAAGCTAGGCCTCGTCCCCAAAAAAGATGTTGATAAACACAAAGAAGAGATCCTCGCGGTAAAGCATAAAATCGAAGAGGAAAAAGATCGCCTTCAATTTCTTAAAGAAACAGGTGAAACAGAAGAATACATGGTTCCCAAGCGTGGTGTGAACCGCCCTGGATATAACGACATGCCAACAATCCCTGATATTGATATCGGTGAAACCATCGGTGCTAACGAAACCGGCTTCGACATGGAAACCGATGCTATCGGCGTCGAAAACACCACTGAAGAACGGGATGTCGAAGACGAAGAGGGTGCAGAACGAGAAGAAGAAGAAGAGGAAGATGATGAATCGTACTTCAGCGATAGAAACCGCTGGCGCCGAGGAGGAATCATCGACCCCGATGCGAATGAATGGTAAAGAAGACATCAGCCTCTATTTTCATGTCCCCTTTTGCAAGCGGAAGTGCTCTTATTGCCATTTTTATGTGGTCCCTGAAAACGAAAGTTCCAAAGACCATCTCCTGCAAGGGTTCCTACTAGAATGGGACCTTGTTCTCCCCCTCCTTCAGCACAAAAATATTGTCTCCATTTACTTTGGAGGGGGGACTCCTTCATTATTTGGCCCAGAGCGCATCGGTCAACTTCTACGGCGGATAGAACAAACCCGCACACTCTCTCCGCAAGCTGAAATCACTCTTGAAGTCAACCCAGAAAATGCCACTATAGATTGGATGAAAGCCTATGCTGACAGCGGAATCAACCGGATGAGCCTAGGTGTGCAGACGCTAAATGGAGAGCTCCTGCATCTTCTCGGGCGCCTCCACCAGCCAGAAACAGCCATTCAAGCAGTCCACGCCATCCATCAGGCAGGTATTGGCAATCTCTCCATCGACTTGATGTATGATTTGCCAAAGCAGAATCTCACCCAATGGATAGCGACCCTCGATGCCATTAATGATCTCCCCATCACACATCTGTCCTTATATAATCTCACGATAGAGCCGCATACGCTCTTCTTTAAAAATCAAGCTCAGCTCCGTCCCCTGCTTCCCGACGAGGATACTAGCTTAGCAATGTATGAGACGGCGATAGAAAAATTAGAAGCGATGGGATGCAAACAGTATGAAATTTCAGCTTTTGCCATCCCAGGCTATGAATCTCTGCATAATTCTGGCTATTGGATAGGGAGGCCATTTCTCGGTTTTGGTCCCTCCGCATTCAGCTACTGGGAAAATCAACGTTTCCGCAATATCGCACACCTCAATAAATATGCGACGCTTCTGAAGGATGGGATCCTCCCCCGCGATTTTGAAGAAGAATTGACTCCTGATGCTCGCAGAAGGGAACTTTTAACCATCCAGCTCCGGTTGAAAACAGGAGTGGACCTGGACCATTTTCAACAAATCCACGGCCCTCTCGAGCAAGACACTGAGTCGGTGATTGAAAAATTGCTCTCAGAGAACTTCTTGTCAAAGAAGAACAACGTCCTCATCCTCACAAAGAGAGGCATGCTATTTTACGATACCATCGCCTCAGATCTAATTTAGTTAAAATTTAACTATTCAGATACTCCCCTTTTTTTAACGCAAAGGAGAGACGTAAAAAGTTACGTCTGCGCCTTTTGCGGGACGAAAAACAGGAAGATAGCCGGTTTTTTTTCTAAGTTTGGCAGAGAGCATTTTTTCCATTGCTGAATCGTTTGCGTCAATACCCCCTGTGTTGGAAGGGTGAGATCCCATCCAACGCTGAGGAGTGCGTGATCAGGAAGACTCTGCAATAAACACTCCAACGCCTGTGCATTCCGGTAGGGCGCCTCGATGAATAGCTGCGTCACCTCTTCCCGAGCTGACATGTCTGCAAGAAGAACCAATTCGCGTTTTCTTTTCTGAAGATCTCGATCGAGGTACCCCTGAAAGAAAAATTTCTGTCCAGGCAATCCTGAGAGCATCAGAGCAAGCAAAATTGATGACGGGCCGACAAAAGCCTGGACGGTGATCCCTCGTTGACGTGCCCTCAACACCAATTTAGATCCTGGATCGGCAATGCAAGGAAGGCCTGCATCTGAAACCAGTCCCCACCGCTCTCCTGCAACGATTGGTTCTAAGAAGAAGTCGATCGAATCGGGAGGGGTGTGTTCATTAAACAGGGCGATGGGGATCTCCAACGCTGGTTTTTTTGTTTCAAAGCGGCTGAGATAGCGCCTTCCCTCTTTTTCACTTTCAGCAATCAAGCCATCTATCGTCGAGACAGCACGAGCAACACTTTTTGGCAAAAACAGCTCGCTGTGAGCGTGGTCGCCTAATACATTGGGAAGAAGCAGTAATGCTGGTTTTTCACTCATCGATTTGACCTTGTTAATTGAATTAAAAGAAGTTCGAGAATCATTTTTTCTTCCATTCCAGAGTTTTTCACTTTCAGCTCAGCCTCGTCTAAAGCGATGAGTCCGCGATTAAACGCTGCTGAACCAAACTGCTTCGCCTGCTGGATATGCCGATCGAGCATCATCCCCTTGAACTGTGGGAATGCCTGCGCGATATCGCCCCCATGACGCCCTTGCGCTAAGAGAATGGAAATCTGGTAATCTGTTTGAAACTGAGAGCGGATCACCCTCAGGAGAGGAAGAAGGGCCTGCCCATCAAGCAGCAGCGATTCCCCTATGCGAAGAGATGTGGCAGCATCCCGCCTGAAAATCGCTTCACACAGCTGCCAGACATTTTCAGAATGTTGCCGCGTACAAATCGCATCGACATCTTGCTGTGAAATCTCTTTTTTGTCGACGCAGTAACACATCAGCTTTTCAAATTCTTGTGCGATGAGAGAGTCGTCTGCACCAATAGTGTTGACCAGCCGTTGACAGACGGGATAGGCCATGACCTTCCGCTCTGCCGCAGCCCGTTTGCTTACCCAGTCGGCAAGATATCGCTCCTTCTCCCACGGTTTAATCTCAGCCAATTCGACGACCACTCCGGCTTTATCGATCGCCTTGTAGAAAAGGGTGTTTTTTGCGATGCCAGGAGCACTCAACAGCAAACGCAAATAGGGTGAGGGTCGTTCGAAATATTTTTCCAGCCCTTCCTGCGCCGACTTCTTGAGTTTATCCGCCTGCTGGATCCAAACCAGCCGCATATCCGCAAAAAGTGAACGGGAAAAGAGTTTGTCAAAGAGCTCTTGATCTTGAACTTGTGCACCGTCCAGGATGCTTAATGAGAGTTCTTTTGATTGTGTGTTGGAATTTGGGAGAAGATGCTTTAAGAGGAGTTTTGAGGCTTCGCCGCTTTCGAATTCATTTTTACCCATGATCAAGTAGAGGGGACTCAACTTTTCGAAAGGAGTCTCCTCTAAATGCTTTTCTAACGTTTTTAAGTTTTCGTATTTCACAGAATGGGTGTTCCCCTACCTTTCAAACAATTTCTTCACAATCTCGGATTGTCTGAATGAGTATATCATTTTACCGATTTTTTGAGATTTTTCTTTAGTAGCCGTCGTTTCCACCCCTCTGCGGTCAATATTCGGACCTTTTCAACAGATTTCACTTTCCCTTGATTGTCTTGTTTTTTGAACGCCATGAGCCACCTCCTTGTTTCCGAAGACCGGTTAAGGAGATGCAATTTTGATGCCAATCCCGCACCTTCTCAGCATAGAATAACAGGATAAGCAAAAACAGGATAGGCAAGATCGCAAGCGGCAGGATAAGCAAGATAATAGGAAACTTCAGACCAACCTAGAAGAAAAAGTTGAAAAAAAACCTATCTTATCTTTCCTATCATTCCCATCCTGTAAAATTTTTATCCTGTCTATCCTGCCGCTTGCGATCTTGCCTATCCTGTTTTTTGCTTATCCTGTTGATCTGAGTTACTAATTGTGGGTGAAAAAATGTTATTCCTCTGCTATACTCTCGTCGCCTTAAGCAACTTCTGGGATGATGAAAATGATATCTGTCAAAGCTCTCTGGAAAGAGTTCTACATCGCCAAACGAAAGCAAGGGCTGCTTGGGAGCCTAGCTTCGCTCTTTTCTCGCGAACATCACGTCAAAACCGCTTTAGACCACATTTCATTCAACATCGATGAGGGAGAACTCGTCGGCTACATCGGCCCTAACGGAGCTGGAAAAAGCACCACCGTTAAAATCCTCTCCGGCATCCTCGTCCCAACTGGGGGTTCTGTCAAAGTGATGGGCAAAACCCCTTGGGAACACCGCATCGAAACGGTGAGCCAACTTGGCGTTGTCTTCGGTCAACGGACTCAGCTGTGGTGGGATCTCCCCGTCATCGAGTCTTTTGAACTCCTTAAAGACATCTATCATATCCGAGAGGACCATTATAAAAGCGTCTTAACGTCCCTTGTCGACACTCTGCAATTATCCAAACTCCTCCATGTCCCAGTGCGTCAACTCAGCCTGGGTCAGCGGATGCGCTGTGACATCGCCGCCTCTCTCCTGCACTCTCCCAAGATCCTTTTTCTCGACGAACCTACCATCGGATTAGACGCTGTCAGCAAGCTAGCCGTCCGCGATTTCATCCGACACCTCAACAAAGAGCATAAAACAACCATCCTGCTGACGACACATGACATGGACGATATCGAATCGCTTTGCAGCCGTGTGCTCATTTTGAATGAGGGACAGATCTTTCTTGACGGATCTCTAGAAACCTTGCGGAAAGACCTGCTGCCAGAGCGCCGTCTAATCATCGATCTGTTAAACGAATATGAGACGATAACAGACCCCGAAGCCGTTTTCATCAAACAAGAAGGGCATCGCGTCTGGTTAAGTTTCAACCCCAACACAACCTCCACCCCAGAACTCATTCGACGCATCACGCTCCAGCATGCTATTAGGGATCTCTATATTGAGAATCCGCCTATCGAAGAAATCATCGCCAAGCTTTATCGGGACGTCAATCTATGAGAGCTTATGCAGCGATATTCAGAGGACGTTTGGCTGTGCTGCTCCAATATCGTTTGGCGGCTTTCGCTGGATTGAGCACTCAGGTTTTCTGGGGACTGATCAAAATGATGATTTTACAGGCATTCTTTGCTCATTCAACGGCCCCCCAACCAATCTCCCTTGCACAAGCCATTGAATTCATCTGGATTGGGCAATTGCTTCTTCAGCTTCTGCCATGGAGTCTCGATAAAGAGATTGAAGCGCAGGTGAAAACTGGCCACGTTGCCTATGAGCTGGTCCGTCCACTCGATCTCTATTCGCTGTGGTTTTTTCGCTCGATGGCGCTGCGGCTCATCCCAACAGCCATGAGGGGCTTTCCACTGGCGTTCATCGCCGGACTATTTTTTGACCTCACCCTGCCTGTGTCTTGGGCCGCCGGAGGGCTATTTTCAATTTCGTTACTATTCGCTACCTTGCTTTCCTCGGCGATGACAACGCTGGTCGTGATCAGCCTATTCTGGACAGTATCTGGAGAAGGTATCCAACGACTGCTCCCCCATCTCACCATGCTCCTTTCCGGCATGGTCATCCCTCTTCCACTATTCCCTAACTGGATGCAACCGGTATTAAACATTCAGCCTTTCAGAGGAATTATTGACATCCCTGTAAGGCTCTACACGGGGATTATCCCGACCAACGAAGCTGTCTACTACATTGCCTTCCAATGCGCTTGGCTGTTGATCTTTGTTGTTGCTGGAAGATGGTTGATGAACATCGCTTTGAAACGCATCTCTATTCAAGGAGGATAGAACATGGCCGGTTCCCTTCGCCTTTATTTTAAACTCATCGCAGTCTCATTCAAGTCTCAGATGCAACACAGAGCCTCTTTTTTCATGCTAGCCGGAGCGCATTTCATTTCAACGTTCGTCGACATCTTTGGCATATGGGCGCTCTTTGATCGCTTTAAAGTTGTTGAAGGATGGACCTTTGCAGAGATGACTCTCATCTATGGAATCATACACATGGGATTTGCTTCTGCTGAAGCACTTTCAAGAGGCTTTGAAACCTTCAGCACCCTCGTCAGAAATGGGGATTTTGATCGGCTGCTCCTCCGCCCGCTGGGAACGCTGTTTCAAGTCGCCACCTGTGGGATACAGATGATGCGTGTCGGCAGGTTTCTCCAGGGATTGGTGATCTTGCTCTGGGGCTGCAGCATGCTGCAGTTTTCGTTATTTTCCACTCATGTGCTGATAATTTTGCTGGCTATCGTCGGCACGACATGCCTTTTCTCTGGGTTATTCATCATCCAGGCAACTCTCTCATTCTGGACAACCGAGACTCTAGAAATCATGAACATCACCACCTATGGTGGGGTGGAAGCAGGGCAATATCCCATCACGATTTACCCTTCTGCTTTCCGGCTGTTCTTCACTTTTGCCATCCCCCTAGCTTGCGTCGCCTATTATCCCGTCGCCACGCTGCTTAAACATGAAACGATCCCATTTTGGATAGGGTCGCTCCTCCCACTGAGCGGCGTTCTCTTCCTTTACCTCGCCTGCCAGCTCTGGAAGTTTGGCGTCAGCCGCTACCAATCCACAGGAAGCTAAGAATCTTTCGGACAGCTATTCTTTCCCATCAACTGATAGATGACGCACCAGCTCGCCCACGCTTCGAAAAAGGTAAATAAGGCAAAAATCAGCGCGATCCAGCTACTTCCCCACCAGGCATAAAACAGTAATGTACATCCAATCGCAGCTCTTGCGATCCGTCCCGCTAAACCAATATTTTTTCTGAACATCTTTATACCTGCCTCTGACAAGATACGACATATTGTTTAAAGATCTCAAACAACGAGATAAATTGTCAAATCTTTTTTATAATACGCCATCCAAAACACATTTTCGAAGGCGGATACATAGGGCTGGATTGCCGTGTCCTCGATCCAACTGAAAATCATCGCCCCCGCTGTCAACCGGCTGCTGGCATTGGCGATCCTCAAATCCCACTGCCGCATCGTCCAAAAGTCAAATGTGTCGACTTAACACAGTTAGATCCCACTGAAGAGAACATTCTCCTCCTCGGCACAGATGGAGTTTTCGACTCACTGGATTCCGCAGAAATCCCACTGATTGTAAAACATAGTGCAACCACAAAACGGGTCGCAAAAAACACTCTCGCTGCAAGTCTGAGCATGGGACCTAGCCTATGCGACAACTCCACAGTCATTGCCATCAAATTGTGAAATAGTTATTTAGAGAGGCGTTGTTGTAGAATTCACCACTGAGGCACTGAGAAAACAGGATAGAACAAAAACAGGATAGGCAGGATCGCTTCGCGGCAGGATAGGCAGGATAAAAAAACAGGATAAGGAGGATGGGAAGGATTAAAAAGATAGGGGGCGGGAAAAATAAATTTAGAATAAAAAATTAAAAAAGAAACCTACTCGATCTTATCTTAATTTATCATCATTATCTTTCCTATCCTGTTTTTTTATCCTGCCTATCCTGCCGCGAAGCGATCCTGCCTATCCTGTTTTTTTATTCTATCCTGTGTTTCTCAGTGTCTTTTCCAAGTTTTTTGATTTGTTCACACATTTCTGTTAAGAGCTCTCTTCTCGAGAAGGGACTCTTTTGAATGATTATCTGACTGTGATGCATGAGTAAATCGCGTTCTGCTTGAGTTAAATCCTTGCTAGTAACGATAAGGACAGGGATTTTGCGCCATTCCTCATGCAGCTGCAATTCATGGATGACGGCAAAGCCATCCATTTCAGGCATCATAAGGTCCAGGATGATCACAGAGGGAATAAAGCGGCTTAACTCTGCAATGGCTTCCACACCATTTTTGGCTTCAACAGCATTCCAACCCACTCTTGCAACAGCTTTTTTCATGATCTCGCGGGAACTTGCCTCATCATCGACGATAAGGATCGTTTTGGGTTCATCGGGGGAGGCGAGCTGTTCAATTCTTTTAATAAAACCATTAGGCTCGATCGGCTTTTGCAGAGAATCAACAGCTCCTAGGACAAAGCCCAAATCATTCTCTTTCATCACAGTTAAAAGAATCACAGGGATTGAAGCGAGGCTACTGTCTGATTTCAATGCTGATAATACCGACCAACCATCCATGAGGGGCATGATGACATCAAGGGTGATGATGTCAGGCTTTTCTTTACGGACTAATGCCAACCCCTCTTCCCCATTATAAGCATGAAGCAAATTGAACCCGCTTCCCCCCAATAGTTCTTGAATTTCTTGATGAATTTTGGGATCATCGTCAATAATGAGCACAGTTTTTCCTGCCAACTTGATTTGAACCTCTCCTGAAGAAAGCTTTCTGGATAATTCTTCTTTTTCAACGCCTTCTTCACTTATTTTGGGCAAAACAATCGTAAATGTAGAACCTTTGCCATACTCGCTTGCGACATTAATCGTCCCTCCCAACATCGTGCAGAATCGTTTGGTCAGATATAGCCCTAATCCCGTACCTCCAAAGCGGCGCGTGCTTGTCGTATCGGCCTGCATAAAAGCTTGGAAAAGCCTTCCGAGCTGTTCCGGCGTCATACCAATGCCTGTATCGCTGACTGAAAACTGAATATTCTCTCTCCCATTGCAAACAAATAGTTTAACATCAAGGGTGATCGTTCCATCTTTAGCAAATTTGCTCGCATTGCTCAGTAAATTGAGCAGGCATTGGCGGACTCGAACAACATCTGTATGCATCGTGTCAAGTGCTGGGTCCAGAGTCACTTTAAAATCATTGTTATTTTTCTGCATCAAAGGGGCAACGATCGCTGTAAGCTCCTGAATCAAATCAGGGACACGCACATCCTCGAGGAAAATGTCTATCTTGCCTGCTTCAAGCTTGGAAAGGTCTAGAACATCGTTGATTAAGATGAGCAATTGCTTTCCGGATGATATAATTTTTGGCAAGTCAGCCTTGAAGCCCTCCAAACCTAA
Source organism: Parachlamydiales bacterium (assembly GCA_020051075.1). Lineage (GTDB taxonomy): Bacteria > Chlamydiota > Chlamydiia > Chlamydiales > Parachlamydiaceae > JAGVJP01. The sequence goes on along the minus strand of JAGVJP010000120.1, from coordinate 76,695 downwards.
ATCTTGAGCATCCTCGAGTAACATTTCGCTATAGCCGATAATGGCATTAAGCGGGGTGCGCAGTTCATGGCTCATGTTTGCCACAAAATCGGATTTAATTTTATTGGCCGCTTCAGCCTCTTCTTTCAATTGTTGGAGTTGATGGACTAACTGTTCCAGATGTGTATTGGACTGGCTTAATTCCATGGTTTTTTGTGCAACCAAATCTTGCAAGTGTTCTTGAGAAAATTGCAACTTTGCCGCCATTGTGTTAAAAGCTGCCACGACTTGGTTTAAATCCCGATATTGCGTTTCAGGCAAACGATATTGCAAACCACCTTCTTCCATGGTTTTGTTCATCGCCACAATAATCCCATTGGTTGTTTGCTTGATTGTTCTCGAAAAATAGCTGCCAACAATGGCAACAAACAACAAAATCGCAGTCGTCATGCTGACGTCTATGACTTGATAGGTCAGCATCATCGCTTTGGTTTTTTGCAATAGTGCATTGCGCAAATCCGAAGTGATGCTATCGAGATGCTCAAATTGTCCTGAAATATCAGCAAACGTTTGATGAACAGCTTGAATGGTATTGTGCAGTTCGCTTTGTTTATCATTTAGATCCATTCGAAGCTTAAAGATATTGTCATGCCCATCGACAAGCTTTCTGTGAATCGTTTTAAACCCATCGATGGTCTCAGATACCGTTTTCACGATATCAGGTCTATCTTGAAGCTGGATTTTAAGAGCTTGCAACTCAATTTGAATGAGTTGCAATAATTCTTTCATCAGATTGTCCTGTAAGCTATTGAGGAGGTCAGGATTGGTTTCTTCTATTAATCGCCTCATTAAAGAGGTAAGGCTGATGGAATCTGTATTGAGCTTTTCTGCGGTACGCGCATCCGTTAAGCTATCAGTCACGGCCTTTTTTACTGTTTGAGTAAATAAGTCGCGTCCCTCTTGGGTATCTAACATTTGCAATTGATGCAAATAGCTGTCAATTTCCCTTAAGGTGAGCTTGCTTTCCAACATCAGCACTCCGCTGATCCACTCAATTTTGATGCGCATGGCATCGATTTCACGATCAATAATAGCGGCCTGTGTTTTGAGCTGAGCCTGGAGAACTAAGTCAGCCTTCTTGTTGTTGAGTAATTGTTGATCCACCTGTAAAAATTGCTGATAGACGGCATGTAAAACGATTAAGGCATCTTTGATTTGAGGTTGTTTCTGCGCTATCTTCAATAGGGTATGATAGCCGCCTTCAAATTGCTGCTCATATCGCTGGGACGTTGGTATCTTGATGATATCCTCTTCATTGATAGCTGAGAGGACGGCGCCTTGTCTTGTCAAAAAACCTGAGAGAGCATTACTCATGCTGAAAATAGCTGTGTCAATCGATACGGCATCTTGCAGTGCCTGCTGATTTTGCGCGAGACGGTAATTGGCGTATATCGTCATCCCTCCAATCAGGACTAAAGAAGAAAAAGCAACAAAAAGGATTGCAAAAAAAACGTTTTGTAACGAAAGCTTCATTTAACCTCATTTATACCAGCATCTAGTGAAAATTGCCTATCTGGACTTGCGCGAAAGCTCCCGCGGTTGAACGATCGTAAATCACCCCATATTGATTTAATATTGGGTGATTTACGATCGTTCAACCCCGGGGCTTTGGCGCAGTCCAGATAGGCAATTTTCACTAGATGCTGGTATAAGGGCAGCTGCCCCCAATCAAAGGAAACAAATTGTCCATTTTTCCAGATTGTCGGCCACACTTTGTGCAATGCCTGGTGATGTTCTTTATCAAAGCTAATCTTTACCCCGATTCCAATATTCACATCACGCATCTGTTCAAAGGCATCGATAATCCCTTCGCGCGTCAAGGCGTTCTCTGCTGCTGCATGTTCCAAAGCTATGACGAATAACTTTGCCGCTAAATAACCCTCCCAGGAAACAAAACTAGGTTGAGCATCGTCGCCATATTTTTTTAGATCAGCCTGATATTGAGCTTCTGCAGGCAGAGCACTATCGAATGGGGGCACGACTTGCGTTACAATCACATTTTCACCTTCTTTTCCTAATTCCCGCGCTAGAGACGTTGTCCCTACAAAAGAAACATTTAAGAAAAGTGGGGAGGGAGAAAACACTGACTTAGCCTTTTTAATAAATTTTGCTATTGGCGCATAGGCACCAACCAGAATAATCGCCTTGGGAGTTGCGAGCCCATTGATTAAGTCAGCCAACCCTTCTTCAACATTTAATGTATTCCGCAGATATCGACCATGAGGCAACATTTCAGGGTGAGGAAATCCTTCTGCCATAAGAGCTTGGATTGCACCCAAATAACCCGATTGGCCATAACTATCATCCTGTATAAAAAAGGCTATTGCATCAGGTTTGATGCCGATGGATAATAAAGCCTTTATCATCGCCGATGTTTCTTCTGCATAGCTTGCCCTGAAATTGATCACATAACGATCAGGCGGGGTTTTGCGTAAAATATCCGCACCGCTATATGAACCATAAAGGAGCGTTTTTTTTTGATTTGCAATCGGAACAGTCACAACTGCAGTGGGTGTACCTACATTGCCAATCAATGCCAAAACATGATCTCTATCAATTAGTTCTCGCACATTGAGGGCCGCCCGCTCGGGTTCATACCCATCATCATAGGTGATCAGCTTCAATTGGCGGCCTCCAATGCCCCCGCTAACATTAATCCTGGCAAAATAGATCTCTACACCCAATTGCATGCCGCGGCCCAATTCTCCAGCAGGACCGCTAAGAGCGGTACTCATGCCTATGAGGATCGGTGGTTTCTCTGGAGTTGCGGTAGTCGCAGTCAGAGAAGATAGCGTCAGAGGAAACGCGCTCATAAGAAATAGCACAACAGACAAAAATTTTTTCATCTTCAACACCGATCTTCCATTTGACAACAAAGACAAGAGACCTTTGAGGTAATTCCATCTAAAGCCATTTCCCAACCATCCTTCCTATCCTTCCCATCCTGTAAAATTGACAGGATGGGGAGGACAGGAAAGATAGGGCAGGATAGTGTGAGGTAATTGCAGAAGTTCCTGCGAGCAGTTAAGAGATGTTTTTGGCGATAGCTCACGGAACTGTTTCTGCCCGACTTACGCTGTTTAATTGGACCATAGAAAAAAAGAAAAAATGTTACAATGGAAAACATCTTCATTATGAACTCACCTTACGCGCCGGGAGCGGTATTTGGGCTGAAGCCAAAGCTCCCGGCGCGTAAGGTGAGTTATGAATGCAAAGTGTGTTCCCGTGTGTTTTCTAATTGCTCTAAAACCCCTACCAAGATAAAAGGAAAGAAATAAAGGGAATAAAATCTCATGCCAATGAAAGTTTTAGTTGTTGAAGACAACGAATTAAATCTTGACATATTAACAAGGCGTTTGCAACGCAAAGGATATGATGTCATCACTGCAAAGGATGGACAAGAAGGTGTGGCATGCGCCAAAACAAACAATCCTGATATCATTTTAATGGATGTCAGCCTTCCTCTTTTAGATGGCTATGACGCCACACGACAGATTAAAGCCGATCAAAACACAAAAAATATTCCTATTATTATTTTAACGGCCCATGCCATGGTGGGAGATAGAGAAAAGGCATTAGCATCGGGTTGTGATGAATATGAAACAAAACCTGTCGACTTTTCTCACCTTCTTGAAAAGATTGAGAAACTTCTAAAAAAAACCTAAACATTCATCCTCATGCCACTACAGAATAATTCATATACCTCTCTTATCATCAATACTCGCAATGAAATTTTGCAACTGGTTGATGCTCTTTTGAAGGTTTCAATGCAACTGCTCAGCAATGAAAATCAAACATTATTTCCTCTCTTGATAGATGATGTCAAAAATATCCATAAAAGCAATTTGTTGTTATTTCATATGTTAGAAACTCAATTAGCGGATGATGCAATTAAAAAAATTTCACATGATAAAAATGGTTCCTTGCAATTAACAACAATCCGACACGATTTGCGAAATCCAATCAACGCGATTTGTGGTTATGCAGAAATTATCCTTGAAGATTTAGAAAAAATTGAGGCAGCCGAACTGACACCCCTCCTCCACCAGATCATAACCCTGACACATGAAATCACAGAGAATGTGCAAAAATTACAACTCCCGAAGGAGGCAGTCCCTCATGAGGAAGTTGTGGACACCTATAGTGAACTAACAAAGCTTTATAGAAATTTTGAGACAGATATCCCCCCCCTAGAATATCATCAATTAAAGGAGAATTTTTCTATACTGGTCGTTGATGACAGCCAAGATAATTGCCACATCTTGGAAACATATTTGCATCATGATGGGTATAAAAATATTACCCTGGCATTCGATGGGACTCAAGCGCTACAAAAATTAGAAAAGGAAGAGTTCAATTTATTACTCCTCGATATTGGAATGCCCGGGATAAGCGGCATCGATGTGTTGGTAAAAACTCGAAATCTGATTCAACAACGAAAACTGATGGTACTGATGATATCAGGAGCCGACACCATGGAGAAGGCGATACAATGCATCAAGCTCGGCGCGGAAGATTTTCTCCTTAAACCATTCAATAAAGACATGTTGCGCGTACGTGTTGGTTCATGCCTGGAAAAAAGATGGTTTTTCATAAAGGAGGCCATCCACCAAAAGCAGATCGAAGCTGAAAAACAACGGTATGAGAAATTGCTAAAAGCTGTCTTTCCCCCAACGATTGTCAAAGAGCTGTCTGAAACAGGGGAAGTCAAGGCTAGAAATTATACAAACATCGCTGTTTTATTCATTGATGTTGTAGGTTTTACAAAATATTGCAGTCAAGAAAAACCAGAGAAGGTTGTGCATCAATTACAAGAGTTGACCGTCTTATGCGAGACGGTTGCCGAGCGGCATCACCTTCAGAAAATAAAGACAATTGGCGATGCTTTTATGGCCGTCGCAGGGATGTTGACTTCTACTGAAAATCCTACATTAGATTGTTTGATGTGCGCTCAAGAAATTATCTCCAAAAATTCGACATTATCATCAGGCTGGCATTTACATGCTGGCATTAATTATGGCGCTGTCATGGGTGGGATCATCGGACATCAGCAGTATTTGTTCGATGTATGGGGCGACACAGTAAATACAGCTGCCCGGATTCAAGGCTTTGCCAAAGCCGATCAAATTTTCCTGAGTCAAGCTGCATGGGAGAAAATCAAAGAGCTTCACCCCTGCCGCTCTTTAGGAATGATTAATCTGAGAGGAAAAGAGTCCATGGAAATCTTTGAAGTTCTGTGAATTGCGACCTTTCTCAGCCTAATCACTCTCTAGGACTTACGATTTTGAGGAAATTGATGAAACGATATTTGCTATCAAATCGGAAGATTTGTAAACTGAGATAGAGTTTTTTGTGTTTATGACGCCAACCAAAAACTGTTGCTGATACACCGGTATCCAGTTGGGTAAACCTGAACTAAAGTTCAGGTTATAAACACTTTCTTGCCGAGAATGTAGGATTCTCGGTAATATACCGGCACCTAGTAGAGTACAATTGAAACACAAAGACACAGAGGGCACGGAGAGCGTTATTTTTCCATGTCTAGTCTCTGCGTTCTCTGTACCTCTGTGTTTCAATTGTACTCTACAAGGTGCCGGTATAAATGCGTTAGGCCAATTTATGAAGAATTACTCTGGTTAAGTATGACCCCATCGAGCACTTATATAAGAGATCTACTGACGCAATTGCCGCAAGATTTCTTCTTATCTAGATCTCTCCTTAACTCTTGGCCGATACCGAGCACCGTTAAACTATATAATGGTGTGAACATATAACAATGGAAATTTTACCGTGGATTTTACCCGTGAACCAATTATCGAAACGATTATTACCCCTAAAGAAGGGTGTAAACTAGTTGTAAGAAACAGTAAAAATGCAGGACAAGAAGAATATTTTGTAGAAGCTGTTGAGATTGTGGCCTTTGGACATGTCCATTTCTTCCGCTCACTCGAAAGGCCTAAAGCCTTTCTCGTCCCTGTTTCAGATTATGAGATCCTAGAAGTCCGCGAAGCGCGGATGGTCCTGAAAAATGCTGGCCTGGATCGTTCAATAAAAATCGGCGGCGGTCGAGATAGCAATATCAAAGCAGCGCGAGAGCCTGAAAAAGGAGAACAAACTCAAGAGGAAGAAACTCAAAGAAAGGAAGAAATCGAAAGCTCTGCTCTTTCTACCGGTCAAGGGACTACCGAAGTCCGGATCGATAAAAAAAGAGATCGACGAAGGAATTTTCGAAAAAGGCGTGGACGCGACGAAGGGCCAGTTGATGAAACTGAACCCAAAACCCCCTCATTGGATGAGGAGAATATTTCACTCGAACCTCCTGCAGCAACTAAGGAGTCAGCTCTTGAAGAATCTCTCACTGGAACGCCAACATTCTTCTCTAACTTACTCCAGCCACCTCCTACTTTGATTTCAGAAACCATTGAGCGTTATCGCAAAAATGATCTCTTTAAAGGAGCATTCTTCCTATCAGAAGAGGAACAATATAAGCCTCACGATAAGGTTGATGACCTTCTCAATGAAGACGAAGATGAACTCCCAATCTTGCAAGAACCTGAATTTGTCGAGGAAGAGAGTCATGAGTCTCTAGATAGTGAAAAGACAGAATCTATGGAAGAAATCATCGAAGCAAATGAGCCTCCCCCTTTATCTACAGATGCACATGTAGAATTTGTTGATGCTCAGGTTGAATCGGCTGATGCTAACATAGAACCTGCTGAGGCTAACATAGAGTTTGCTGATACTCAGGTTGAATCTGCTCTTCCATTATTTGAAGAAGAGGAACGGTTCGACAAAAACGATGAGGAATTAACTTAGAATCACCCTCAAAACATAACAGAATATGCAAAAGGGGCAAAACAGGATAGGCAAGATCGCTTCGCGGTAGGATAAGCAAGATAATAGGAAAACTCACTTGAACATCATTATCTTTCCTATCCTGTTTTGTCCCTTTTGCCTATCTTGTTCACCTGACCTGAGTAAGTTCTTGTATGTGTATAAGAAGCAGTTTTGTATGTATGTTATGGTCAAGAACTGGATTCTGGGTAAGTTGTGAACGATTCCATTAAAACTATTCGCCAATCAGCACAGAAATTCTTCTCAGGCACTTTTTTAAGTCGTCTGACAGGTATGCTCCGCGACATCTCAATGGCATATGCTTTTGGAACTCATCCTTCTGTTGCGGCTTTTATGCTAGCCTTTCGCATCGCCCATTCGCTCCGCCGCCTCCTTGGCGAAGGAGCTCTCCAGTCGGCATTTATTCCCGAATTTGAAGCTCTAAGGCACGATTCCCCCAAACAAGCTTTCAGTTTCTTCCGTAATTTAGTGGTTGCCCTCTCACTACTCTTAATCGTCATCACACTTTTCACCGCAAGCGTCTTATCGGCATTTTTACTTTGGGGAAATCTCTCTACTGAAAATAAAGAAATCGTCAATCTCACGCTCATCCTTCTCCCAAGCCTTATTTTTATCTGCCTCTATGGTGTCTACGCCTCTTTGTTGCAATGTGAAAAAATCTATTTTATTCCAAGCGCCTCTCCAATAGCCTTTAACATCATTTGGATTATTGTTGTTTGTTTTATCTACAAAATGCCTGCAGCTGAAGCAATGCCATATCTGGCGTATGGTGTCGTCATTGCCTGCTTAGCCCAATGGCTCTGCACATTCCCCCAGACATGGAAGATTCTCAGACAATGTTTACCTCCCTTCAACTGGAGTTCTTTTCAACTCAACTCTCCTGATTTAAAGAGATTAGGTCAAAGGCTTGCGCTTGGGATAATCGGTGTTGCTGCCTCACAAATTAACAATGTTGTCGACAGCATCTTTGCTCGGCTAGCAGATCCTGAAGGTCCTGCTTTCCTATGGTATGCTATACGGATTCAACAGCTTCCGTTAGCGTTATTCGGCGTCGCCCTTGCCGGAGCAATCCTCCCTCCAATCGCCAGAGCCATTAAAGCACATAAAATTGAGGAATTCCACCGGTTTCTACATTATGCGATTAAAACGACCTGGCTTGCTATGCTCCCTGTGACGGCTATCCTACTTATTTTGGGCGACCAGATCGTTCAATCTGTATTTGGAAGAGGTGGGTTTGGCTTTCAATCGACTGTTGAAACAACTTACTGTCTTTGGGCTTATTGTCTTGGACTCATCCCTTCCACGCTGATCATCGTCCTTGCATCTGCTTGTTATGCGCAGAATAATTACCGCATCCCAGCCATTGTTTCATTGACCGCCATGGGGTTAAATTTTATCTTGAACTCCGTGTTCATCCTTTTTTTTCATCTCGGACCAGTCAGTGTCGCCCTTGCGACAAGTATCAGTGCGTGGTTGAATTTGTATTTGCTTCATCGCTATTTGTCAAAGAAAGATACACAATGCCATCTCAATAAATTACCTCAAGGAGTTATCTGGATCATGTTAACAACTGCTTTCTCAGCATTGGCAACGTTGCAATTTAGATTCTATGTTCTTCAACTCCCCCTGCTTTCTGAAGAACATTTTTCCTCAACCACCTTTTTTCAACAGAACATGTTACTTATCTTCAATATTGTAATATTCAGCGGCTTAATGCTTTTAATGAATCTATCCACAAATTTAATAAGAAAATCTAGAGAAAAACTTTCAGGCATTTTTCCATGAAATTAATGCAATCTTAACAACCTTTAGCTATAGTGTAACTTAAAAGTCTGTTGCGACAATTGAAATTTTAGATTCTCTTGGCGTGACCAGCTCTAATAATTCTATCAAAGAGTTTAATATGTTTATCGTTAGAGGCCTTTTCAATAGTATTGCCGGAGCATTGCATAGCTTGGCTCAAGCTGCCGACGATACAGTCGGAGCCGTTTCTTCGACATTAACTCCACCACCCACACTGAGAATGACAAAAAAACCCTCCACTGCTCCCATAAGAGTCGAGATGAGAGAGATAGTCAATCAAGTGGTCGATACACTACAGCAAACTTATGAAACGAGGTCAAGTATTCAAAATACAGTTTGCATCGTCTGTATCTTTAAACCAGCATCTTGGCTGAAATTATGGGACGTAATAGGGCTTATCGATCAGTCTATCATTGAAACAAGCCGAAACTTAGAAATGTATCAAACGATTGAATCTCGTTCTGAGATTGAACTTCTAACGGCTATCCAACAAAGCTTTGGCGTCATCGTACCTAAATTAAGCCAATTAATAGATTTAGGTACCACCTTATCTCAAAAAATAGAACAAGAAAACTTAAGTGAGGAGCAAGCGAGGGAGACTGAAGAGTTCATCTCAATTGCAGGGATTAAAGGCAGCAACGGAGTCTATACAGAGGGGCTTATTGATCATGTTAAAGATTATATCAGCCAATGGTTGAAAGATCACGGCAAAAAACCTTATGTCGGATCACATTTCCAACCACTTTTCGCTTTTTGGGAAGAACACGAAAGTAATTTACTCAGATTTAAAACTTGGCCAACGATCTCTTTAGTCGATCCAGATCCAAAACCCTTACTCATTAAACATCAAAGAAAAATTCTTTCTCCTGATGAACTTACATCTTCCGAAGAAATATTTTCTATAATTAGCAATCAAGCAGGATCTGATCTGATTGGAAAATTACATTTTCTTTCAGTTTTCGTTATAGGCCCGAAAAATGGTGCGCTGGATTTAATCGATACAGTATTTCCCAACCGACCCACACACTGGTATGAGAGCATGTTAGGCTTGGGTCAAGCTTATTCCTCTTCGACTTCTAGAGGTTCATCAAAATCTAATTCCGCACGTCTTTCCTCACCTAAATCAGGTCCATTTCCCCGCTCAGCTTCAGTCGCAACAATATCTACATCTAATTCAGGAAGGTCAAGGAGTGGCCTTGGAGGGGGTATGGTCTCTCCCTCTCCCTCTCGTTCTCAACACATCTCAGGTACACCTGCAAAAACATTTTTCTATATCAGAGAAAAGCGAATTAATACCGCTAACCAAAGAAAAATGGCTGATCTTGTTCAATCTGCTGTCTGGAAGTTTAACGCAGAACAAGTTTCAGGACTGCCTTTGCATCGTCCAACGCCTGCATCTACGGCGGCTTCTCGACATCCAACGTCTACAACCTCTCCTCGACATCCAACATCTACATTAGCGTCTTCTTCATCAGGCCCCTCTCAATCTCTAGCGCATTCCTCAGCGACTCCTTCTCGACCTAGAGCGCATCGAACTATTCGAGCTCGACCTACAACGTCTTCCACCACACCCACTCGATCTACAACGCCTTCCATCACACCCACTCGGCCTACAACGCCTGCGATATCAACGCATAGTTAAAATGTGGTGATTTATGCAACTACGCTCTTAGAGAACATGAAAGACGTCTTTCAAAAGAGTAAGAACGACTTCAAAAACAATTAAAGCAATGATGGTCCATTCAAGCCTGCTAGAATGTTGATGATTGAGTTCGTTTCCTAACATCTCAAATAACTCGTGAATCACATCGAGTCTTTGATTTAATACTTCTACCCTTGAATCGACATCTAAATAATTTGAAGTCATCGCATATAGCGGCTCCAACTCAGAATATTCCCAAAAAAACTCAGGTGTATCTAACACGTCGACATGTAGGTTAATTGAGTTTCTCTCAATGAAAAGCTCACCCATTTTTCGCCGAATCTCTTTTCGGGAAAGGGGGATCCGCCCATGTTTAGCCAAATCTTCTGGAATATGCTTCGTATGAATGAACGTTTTGCGAATAGCAGTTTCAAAAGTCCCTAATTTCACAGATTGAGCCAATCCATGAGAAATAGCCAAAAAGGTTAAAGCTTCATCATTTGGAAGGTAGATTTCATCTTCAACAATCCTTGGAACATCTCCATAGGTATATGAAAACACATCAGATTCGATTTCTTCATCTAACGGTCCGATAAAATCTTTAAGTTGTTCTAAATAGGGCAAGCATTGCTCTTGATTAAATCCCCAAAAAACAACTACACCATAAGAAAAGTAGAATACATCCCCGGAAATCAGCGTACGAACCCTATTATGAACAACATCACGATAAAGATTAGTTTCAGCGCCCATCAACTTAAAATGCTCAAGAAGACGCTTGATAGGATAAGAAACCGAAGTGCAGTAAGCTCGACATTCCATAATAGAAAAAGGCATTCCTTAAGAGAAAAAGATGCGAAAGAGGGGACTTGAACCCCTACGAGGAAAACCTCACTACCACCTCAAAGTAGCGCGTATACCAATTCCGCCACTTTCGCTGACACAGACATAAAATTTTTTGACAAGAGAATCAGTCAAAAAACTACAAAGAAAAGAACATAACATTTTACTGCTATCAAAGCAACCAAATTCTTACGTTAGCTGATTAAACAAATTAAAAACTTTTGCTTTAACCATCGGCGTCAGTGTGCAGGAGGCGATTGCCTGAAAACTTTGAGAACAGCTTAAACGATAGAGAATCTGGATTTCCTCCTCATTGAAAACAACACTACTAACTAAATGATGGTCGCTGCAGTACCACTCAGAACCATGTAGAAATGCAGTATTCTGTAAAGCCGCTCTACACACCTCGCAAACAAGAGGAATTGAAAGAATGCCTTCGTGAAGCAAAAGTTTTAAACGAAAACTGATTGACAAGAGCTCTGGATTCGACAAAGAAGAAATTTTATTGAGATAATAGCGAAGAAGTTCGTAAAGGGCCGGTGAATGATTTCCAACTAATTGAGAGCATCCAATCACATGGATTAAATCGCATCCCGTCTCCAAATGCTTTAAGTTTTTTCTCAAATCATTGTAAAATTCGATGATTGTCAGGTCATGGCAGTGCGATATTTCGCTATTTCTTTCTCCATAAATGACCTCTGCAACCGATAAAGGGAAGCAATAATCCTTTTTCTGTCCCCCTTTCCCATTCTTATGCATCACTTTAAGCAACCCAGCATCGCGGGTGAACAAGGAGACAATCTGGTCGTAATCTCTAAAAGAAATAACTTTTAAAATCACTCCCTCAGTATGTTTTAAACCGTCTAACATAAAATTTTTTATCGTTTGATTTGACTAATATTCTACGGGTAATATATCATAGCCTACGTCGTAGATTATAATCTTGTTGCAAGTAAAATGCACCATTTGTCTGCACCGATAGCTCAATGGATAGAGTACCCGGCTTCGAACCGGGTGGTTAGAGGTTCGAGCCCTCTTCGGTGCAATTCCCTTCATTAAACGCAAAGACCTCTAATTGTTCTATAGCACGCCTGTATCCGCAGAGTTCCCCAAGCGACGTTGTCCCTCATTTCAAAAAAGTAATGCTTCCAGAGCCATTTCTTACCATCCCTCTTATCCTTCCCATCGTGTCAATTTTTACAGGATAGGAAAGAATAAGGCAGGATAGTTATTCAGGGGGTAGTGCTTGACGAAGTTATGAAAATAGCAAAAAAAAGAATTCTCTTTGCAGGTTGAGCAATCCAGTGATATAATGAAAGAAGCGAAAAAGAATGCTTTTCAAAACAGCGTCATTTTCTGGGAGGCCGTCTTTCAGAAACATTACTGGCGTTTTTTTCGCCAAATTTTACAAAACAAGACAACGTTAACTCTTAGAGGTACGTATGAATCGCAAAGCAAAAGCCTTAGAATTTGTGAATGCTGGATGGGATATCAAAGTCACTGGGCGTCATATCGAAGTTACAGATTCGATGAAAGATTATGCTATGGAAAAAGTATCTAAGATTGAACGATTCATCAATCGGATTATCGATGTCGGCGTGATCATGGATATCCAAAAATTGCAGCATCGCGTCGATATTATTCTAAAAGTAGGGCATTTTAAAATTACCAGCCAAGCCATCTCCAACGATATGTACATCTCTATCGATCAGGCTGTTGACAAGCTAGAAGCACAACTCAGAAGATACAAATCAAAAATCCAAGACCACCATGCTAAACAGCATGCTCTTATCGACATGAAAGTGAATGTGATTCGGCCAAGCGAGATCGATGAATTAGAGTTCGATGAAACACTTCCTATGGAAAATGCAACAGTTTCATTTAAACCGCATACAATCATTGAGCAAAAGACACTCCCTCTTAAAACATTAACCTTTGATGAAGCGGTTGTAAAAATGGAGCTCTCAAATGATCATTTCTTGTTATTTAAAAATGAGGCAACGCAAAAGTTAAATGTGATATACAGATGTGATAATGGCAATTACGGTGTGATTGAGCCGACTTGTGGCTGATTTGCTCTACTGTCCTCTTCGTCAATCATGGGTTGCTGCACTACCGGAAGAAGTAGTCAGGCAGAATCTCATCCGCCAGATGGTTGAACAGCTTCAGTTTCCAAAGAGCCATCTCGCCTTGGAAGTGAGCTTAACAAACCTCCCCCATCTGAGCTCTCATTTACAAGATCAGCTCCCAAGAAGGAGAGCTGATCTTATTGTTTTCTCCAAAGACCTCCACCCTGACCACGCACTCTATCCTTTACTTTTGATCGAATGCAAAGCAGTTCCTATCAACGCAAAGACCTTTAGACAAGCCATCGGATATAACCAAGTTGTGGGAGCGCTTTACTTGACGGTAGCAAATCAAACCTCCCTTTATACTGGGCATTACTCAGTAGAAAAGAAGGAGTATGATTTCTTCGAAGGATTGCCCTCTTACAATTTACTGAAGAATCGTTTGAAGCTGTAAAAGCAGTTTTTTTTTAATCACTCATATTCAGATAGTTAGTAACAAAAACTGAGCAGTAGCCAAACATTGATATTCCTGTTAAAATAATAAATAGGTATAGGTTGGAGATGCCCTGGACTAACTTCTTAAGAGGTTGTTTATGAATCAAGATGAACCAAGAAAAATCACTTCGAATGCAGAAGCCCTTTTACTTCAATTACATGAGTCATTGGAAAAACTCAAAAATCACAAAGGTCCTTTTAATATCACACCTGAGATAGAAAAGGAATTGAAGGATCTGCAAGAAATTGTTGATATGATACAAACCATGGATGAAGAAGCTTTAAGAAAAATGGGAATATCTCCTCAGGAGAATCTTGCTGAAACTCTTCATGACCCTAACATCCCCACAAAGACAAAGCAACTGCTTAAGATGTCTCAATCGATTGAAACAGATGCACGAAGGCTGAAATTGGCCTACTCCCGAGCAGCCAAACAGGTCAAAGACAAAACAAAAAAAGAAAAAGATCACGTGCGAGAAAGCAAAAGAGCACGCCGTAAATTATTTAAGCCTATAGGGGGAGACAAAAACTGGATTCCTATGTGAGTTCCTAATGATAGAAACACAGAGGCACAGAGAACACAGAGGGTAAACATTGAGAACAATCAATTGTCTCTCTCTGTGCTCTCTGTGTCTCTGTGTTTTAATTGCACCTACCAACTTTAGATGTTACCCACACAAACCGTTGACTCCTATTGACAATCGTTATATTCTATTCTTCTTATTCTTAGCTTACAGGTCTCAATCAACATGATCTTTCATCGGCTTTTGTTCTTATTTTTCATCATTGCCCCTATCCTTGTAAATGGGTCCGTTCATGTAGGAATAGGAAAAACTGAAATCACACCTCCAGCTGGAACTCCCTCTGCGGGATATTCTGAACGTCAAGGAAAGGGGATGGAGGGGACGCACGACCCTTTGGCTGCTCTTGCACTTTTCATTAACAACGGCGAAAAAAACATTATTCTCTGCAGTGTAGACCATTTAGGGTTTACTTATGAAATGGTGCAGAACATCAATCGGCACGTTCACTCCCACCCAGGGCTTGAAGATTGTGAGATCTATATCGCCTCTTCTCACACCCATTCGGGAGGAGGCGCTCATTTAGATATCCCTGTGATGGGCGAAAGCTTAGCGGGACCTTATAACCCCCAAATCACCAGGTTTTATGAAGAACAAACTGCTCAAGCCATTATTCAAGCAAGCCAAGCACAAGTGCAAGCTAAAATCGGCATCGGGTATGGCAAAACATCGAATTTAAGCCACTACCGTGGCCTCTGGCCTCTTGAAATCCCCCCTTCGTCTGAGGTATCGATCATCAAGGTGACAACGCTTGACGGGGAACCACTAGCTCTTCTTTTTAATTATCCTCTTCATCCGACAGCATTAGATAGCAGTAATACTCTCTTTTCCTCTGATTTTGTCGGGTACGCCAGGAATGAACTCCAAGCGTTGTTAGGTTCAACGATGCAACCCATCTATTTCAATGGGGCTCAAGGGGATGTGATTCCAAAAATCTCTCCGGGAGAAGACCGCTTGATTGCATGTGAAGCGATTGGCAGGCAATTGGCGGCATCGATCAGGGAAATTTGGGATGCGACAGAAGTTGATGAGAATCTTGAAATGATCACAGATAAAATCTCCTATTCCTTTCAGCCCCAAGAGACCCCGTTTGGACTTCGCCTCCCTCTTCAGCACTATTCTAGTGAAATAAACATTCTCATCTTTAACCAGCTGCATGCTTTCATTACGATCCCTGGAGAATTGAGCTGCATCTACGATCATTTCCTCAAAGCATTAGGCTCCAAAATGGGTTATTCCCACGTCTCCATCTTTGGACTGACCAACGATGCGCATGGATACATCATATTGCCTGAGTCATGGAGGCATAAGACTCTTGAATCGAGGCTCTCTTTTGGAGGAGAATTTTATGGAAAAGAAACAATAGACCGTGCAGCCCTTCTGTTGCAGATGTACAAGCCTAAATAATGTCAAAAAAATTAGTTTGCTTCATTTTACTGCTGGCCGTTGTAATAGGAATAACCTTATTTCCCTTAACAAAATCAATGGATGGGCCTTGCCCATTTTGTGACGGCCATCAACTCAATCTCCAGAAGTTTTATGAAGATGAGCTCGTCATCGCCCTTTATACGCACAAGCCCGTTTTCCCAGGACACAGCCTCATTATCCCTAAAAGACATGTTGAACGCTTTGAGATGCTATCAGAGGATGAAATGATCCATATCGGGAATACTATCAAAAAGGTCAATCAGGCAGCTGAAACAGTCTTTGGCACAGCTTCATACCTCCTCCTTCAGAAAAACGGACTTGAGGTGGGACAAACAGTCCCTCATCTTCATTTTCATTATATTCCTCGACATTTAGGGGATGATTCCACACTTAAATTCATGTTCAAAATGTACGTTGCCAATTTCAAAAATCCAATAACACCGGCTGAAATAAAAGAGATCACAGATCTAATGAAAGCAGCAATGGAACAACAATAAGAAAGGTTAAGCATGCGGAAAAAAATTTCTGTCCTTGGAAGTACAGGTTCGATCGGTAAAAATGTCTTAAAAATCGCTGCAAACATTAAAGAAAAAGTAGAAGTTGTGGCATTAGCTGCAAATCAGAACATCGATCTTCTCGAAGAACAAGCCTTAGAACATTGCCCAAAACTGATTGCTGTCTATGACAAAGAACAAGCTTTACGCTTGCAGAAAAGAGTGCCGAACATCCGTGTCGTCGGGGGGATAGAGGGGATCTGCGAAGTAGCAACTTATCATGAAGCTGAGACTGTAGTTGCAGCCATTGTCGGTTCTATCGGTCTGATCCCAACCATTGAAGCAATTAAAGCAAAAAAAACAATTGCTTTGGCGAATAAAGAAGTCCTAGTGGCTGCAGGAGGGGTTGTTATCCCTCTAGCAAAGCAACTTGGGGTCTTTATTATTCCTGTCGACAGCGAGCATAATGCGATTTTTCAGTGTCTCGACCAAGAAGAGCAATCCTCCGTCCGAAGAATTATTTTAACGAGTTCTGGAGGACCATTTCGAGAGTGGAAGGCTGAGCGGTTAAGTCAAATCACCGTAGAAGATGCTCTGAAGCACCCCAATTTTACAATGGGAGCAAAAATCACCATCGATTCTTCAACAATGATGAATAAAGGATTGGAAGTCATCGAAGCCTATTGGCTATTTGGATTGGCATTAGAACAAGTTGAAGTCTTAGTCCATCCGCAGCAAAAAATTCATGGCATGGTAGAATTTGTTGACGGCTCCATCCTTGCGCAAATGTGCGAGCCTGATATGGTTATCCCCATCCAATATGCCATGACCTATCCTGAACGGTGCAGAGGCCCTCTAAAACCTTATGATTTTATCAACAATACCCGTTTGGATTTCTATCAACCAGACATCTCTAAGTTTCGTTGCTTAGACCTTGCCTATGAGGCATTGCGAACAGGAGGAACGCTCCCCTGCTACATGAATGCTGCCAATGAAGTGTTAGTCCACCGTTTTTTGAAGAAGGAGATCTCTTGGGTTGGCATCAGCGAGAAGCTAGAAACACTCATGATGAACCACCAATGCAGCCAGACTCTTTCTCTAGAGGCCATCCTAGAAGTCGACACATTGGCTCGCCAACAAGCTCAGCATGTCTAGAAACATTGCCGACATTCCAACTTTCCAGGACAATAATACAGAATAGACAAAAGGGACAAACAGGATAGACAGGATCGCAAGCGGCAGGATAAGCATGATGATAGGAAAATTTAAGCAAACGGCTTAAAAAAATATAGAGACAAACCTATCTCATCTTATCATCATTATCTTTCCTATCCTGTTTATCCTGCCGCTTGCGATCCTGCCTATCCTGTTTTTGCTACTTATCCTGTGTTTGTGGATATTGATGCTCTCAGAGAGTGAATCAACGTCTTGCATAATTGGCTTTCGATGCTGCAGACAACTTTGATCAAGGAATCACCTCCTGGAATGCCGTCTAACTCTCTTTTCATCTCTGCGAGATGCTCCTCTTCTTCTAAAAGAATCGATTTGACAGCGACCTTGCATTTGGCTGCCTTGAGGATCTCGTGATAGAGAGGATACAGTTCAGACGCCCGCAGTTCAACAGCATAAGTCACGAGAATATAAGCAGCCTCTCTAATCTGCAGCGGTGACATCTGTTCCTCTCTCTTCAGATGTTGACAAGTCAAGACATCAAGCGCCTGGAGGTAATGCAGAGCGGAAACCCCTCCTAGCATTGTTGCTAGAGAATAATCTTCGAGCTCTTGGTCGATCACTTTTTTAATTTGACTTTTGAGATAATAGGCATGACGAAACTCTTCGGCAGCGTGTTTGAGCATCTCAGTCTTGACTTTAGTCGGGTGCTCGCAGGCTGCAATCTTTCTTGCTCCACAATTTTCCAGGTAGGAAAGGGTATTTAACCACTTTGCATGAGTCAATGGATCACCGACGACTTGTGATAATATCTCTTTCCACTCATCTTCTAACGAAACGCAAGGTTGCTCGATCATAAGCAGGTTAAACTCTCTAATAAACTTTGATAAACAGCGTTCAAATCATCTTCCTCAATACAATAAGGAGGCATCACATGGACAACATTGCCAAATGGACGAATAACAATGCGATGATTCAAGAAATGACGGCTTAAACGATCCCGCATTTTACTGAAATAGCGGGTATCGGAAGGATCAAAATATTCCAATGCCAATATCGTTCCCAACACGTCGCAACGTTTCCACTGAGATCCCCACCGCTGTTTAAATGATTGATGAGCTGCTTCAATCGTCACACGCTGTCTGTGGCATTGAGGAGTGAGTAATAGATCTAAACTCGCTAGAGCTGCTGCACAGCCAAGAGGGTTGCCAGTATAAGTGTGTCCCCACAAGAAGGCGCGGCTCCTCTCTTCTGAGAGAAAACCTTCATAAAGCTCTTCTGTGCATACTGTCAAAGCAAGAGGAAGCGCTCCTCCAGTCAAACTCTTTGACAAACAGATCATATCTGGTGGCTCGCTCAGCTGATCGGAGGCAAACAATGGACCTGTCCGTCCAAATCCTGTCATCACCTCATCTGCAATAAGCAAAATGTGGTGGTCGCGACATTTTTTCATGAGTTGACTCAACCCCGATGCACTGTGCATAACCATACCGCTGAATCCTTGAACGAGGGGTTCAAAGATAAAGCATGCGGTATCATCTTTGCCTATTAGCTCCTCAAGCTGTTTCAAAGAGACATCTTCTTTTCCATGATAAGGAGGGTCGATGAAGTCGACATCGAAGAGAAAAGGCCAAAAAGGGCGGTTGTGAGTGGATCGGACTGCTGCTGACATTGCCCCAAACGTGTCTCCATGGTAAGCTCCCCTGAAAGCGATGATTTTTCGTTTAGGTTTTTCTGGAGAGTTGTTATAAGAGTATTGGAAAGCAATTTTTAGAGCGATTTCAACAGCTGTTGAACCATTATCCGAATAAAAAAAACGGGATAGCCCTCGCGGCAAAATAGGTAGCAGACGTTCGGCTAATAGAATGGCAGGTTCATGCGTAAAATCTGCAAACATAACATGTTCCAATGTTTGAGCTTGTTTGGTGATCATCTCCACAATATGCGGGTGAGCATGGCCATGAACATTTGTCCACCAGGAGGAAATGGCATCGATATATTTCTCCCCGTCTTCAGAAAACAAATAGGCCCCTTGAGCCTTCACAATGGGAATAGGGCAAGGATCGGTTAAATGCTGTGTAAACGGATGCCATATGATGGCTCTATCTCTTTCACTTAGATTCTGCATAAAAAGGTTTTCCTCCACTCATTTGAATACTTTGCGATCGTCGCTGCATTGATTGTTTGCTCTTGTCTAAGCCTCCCAAGACAAGGAACTTGAGCGTAGTCCAGAATGAATTGTTCAGAAGATTGATTGGCATCACCATTAAAAATAATCCCCATTAATGGAAGTTTCTTTTGCTTCATATACTCTAACGATAAAAGAGTGTGATTAATGCTTCCTAAATAATGTTTGGAGACCAATAGCCACTGGCAATCCCATTTTGAAAATAGTTCACATTGAGTCTGATGGCCGTTCAGAGGAGATAAGAGCCCCCCGCCATTTCGATCACCAACGGTTTTTCTGTTTGCGGCAGCCTAATGCTTTCCGGATTGATTTCTATCCCTTCTAACTGTGCCGCCAGATGAGGCGAAACTGGTTCTAGAAATTGATAAGCTTCAGGATGGCAGACAACATCTATGGGTCGAATGAGATCCTGAACAATCATTGAATCGGTTGCTTCGCAACAACCTGCTTGGATCGGCTTCCAATAGTCAGCGTTTAACGCTTGAGTCAAGATAGCGGAAACAACGGTTTTCCCCACTTCAGTCCCAATTCCAGCGACGATATATCTCATGAAACCTCTTTGATAGCCCTTTCGATCTCACGAACCAGCCGTTCGACATCTTCAGGTCGATTGAACGAGTGAAGACATAAACGTAATATTTCACTGCCACGCTTAACCGTAGGACTCATCACTGCTCTGACGTCAAAGCCCGATGCTGCCAGCCTTACCGAAACGGCTTTGACTCTTTCATTGCCTGGGATCAAAACCCCTTGAATTGGCGTAGAACTCTTAACAACTGGAATGTTGCTGCCTTCTACTAAAGCATGGAAATAGGCAATGAGGGAGATCAAGCGCTCTCGTTCAACTTCTGCATTTGTGATGATGTCATAGGCACAATCGATGGCAATGACATTATGAATCGGCATGGCAGTTGTATAGCAGAACGGTCTGGAGAAATTAATTAAATATTTCCTGAGAAGATTACTGCCAACAATAGCCGCTCCATGGACACCAAAGGCTTTTCCATAAGTGCATACTCTGGCACACACAAGAGACTCTAAATTTAATTGAGACACCAACCCTTCTCCATGCGTTCCTAGTATTCCAATGGCATGAGCTTCATCGACAACCAGCTGAGCTTGATGCTTTAAGCATAACTTAAGAATTGCTTCTAGTGGAGCGATTGACCCGTCCAGAGAGTAGACTGATTCCACGCAAACAAAAACTCTTTGCTCTCGATCTAACGTTTTAAGCCGGTTCTCAAGATGTTGTGTGTCATTATGCCTAAAAGGGATTTTTCTTGCTTTAGATAACCGAATCCCATCTTGAAAAGAGGCATGGATATGAACGTCATGGACGACGCAATCGCCGGGCTGTAACAGTGCATCAAGGAGCCCTATGCTAGCAGTATATCCAGAGTTATACAGCAAAGCCCCTTCAGAGCGATGAAAATGAGCGATTTTCTTCTCCACTTGTTCAAACAACACCGAGTGCCCTGTAAGAAGGCGAGAACCGGTTGAACCATGGACGCACGTTTGAAGGGCAGTAATTTTTTCTGTTATCGCACTGTGCAGCTGGCCGCTTCGAGCCAGTCCTAAGTAATCATTTGATGTGAAATCGATACAACCTTCCCTCGTCCGTAAATGACGGAGATTCCCTCTAAGCTCCCTTTCTGATAAACGCTTTGTCATGAAGTCATTGAGGTGCATGTATCTATCTGTCCAGATGGTTTTATAAACGGGGGGCGCGGTTTTAATCCAAATAATTCTAGCATATACTGGTCTGCATCTATGTCGGAGTTCTCTACTGTCAGCAGCTTCTCTCCATAAAAAATGGAATTAGCTCCAGCCAAAAAACATAACGCTTGTTGTTCCAAAGTCAAATGAAGACGCCCTGCAGATAATCTCACCATACTTGCAGGTAAAACAATGCGTGTTGTCGCAATCATTCTGATGAATTCCCAGACAGAAATAGGAGCCTGGTCTTGAAGAGGGGTTCCTGGAATTGCAATCAGCAGATTGATCGGTACAGACTCTGGATGTTTCTTTCGATTTGCCAACACCTGCAACAGCCGTACTCTATCTTCAATACTCTCACCCATGCCGATGATACCTCCGCAGCAAACACTTATGCCTGAATTTTCGACGGCATCGAGTGTTTTTAAACGGTCTGCGTAGGTTCGGCTGGTTATAATGGTTGGATAATATTCCGGCGAGGTGTCCAAATTGTGATTATAAGCATACAAACCGGCCTCAGCTAATTTATCTGCTTGGCGAGGATTCAACATGCCTAAACAACAGCACACTTCGACACCCATGGCAGTGATCGATTTAATCATCTCTAACACACGATCAAATTGAGGACTATCTCTCACCTCTCTCCATGCTGCACCTAGACAAATGCGAGAAGCTCCCTGTTTGGCTGCCTCCTGAGCTAGATTCAACACTTCTTCTACCTGCATCATAGGTTGTGCATCGACAGAAGTCTGATAACGTGAAGATTGTGCGCAATATCTGCAATCTTCGGGACACCCTCCAGTTTTGATTGAAATCAGGTGGCATAGCTGCACTTCAGCAGGGTTAAAGTGCTCGCGATGAACGACGCCAGCTCGATGAATCAGTTCTAATAAAGGGGATTGATAAATTTCTTGAATTTCTGCAGTGGTCCAATCTCGAATACAGGGCAGCGGCATGATATTCTCCCCATCTTGATCAATGGTTGATAAGGGGAAAATGATAGCATACCTTTCCCCATTCTCACCACTGAATTACCAAAATATGCAACTATTCAAGTATCCACCCCTTTTTAACGCAAAGAAGCAAAGGCACGGAGACGCAAAGGAGCGAATATAACAGGATAAGCAAAAGAGACGTCCTAGTACAGTTAATGGGGGGATGTGAATAGTTACCAAAATATTTTCCCTCTAGCTAATAGAAGTTCTGCATTAAGCAGCGCAGCTCCCACAGCGCCCCTCACAGTATTATGAGAAAGTAAGGTAAACTTATAATCCATCACCTTGCAGCGGCGTAAATGTCCGATGCTCACTGCCATTCCCTTATCTAATGAGCGGTGCAGCCTTGGCTGTGGATAATAGGGCTGTTCGAAATAGTGGATAGGTTGAAAAGGGGCTGTCGGCAGCTGCAGCTCTTGAGGCTCTCCTCTGAAGGTTACCCAAGCCTCAATCAGTTCTTCTATCGATGGCTTTGTGTGGAATTTAACAGAGACGCAAGCAAGATGCCCTTCAGACACGGCAACCCGGTTACATTGAGCACTTATCGCAATATCAGCATTTTCAATCCCTTCTTCTCTAAACGAGCCTAAAATCTTCAGTGGTTCCCGTTCGATCTTAGCCTCTTCCCCTTCAATATAGGGTATCACATTATCACAGACATCCAAGCTTGCCACACCTGGATAGCCAGCGCCAGAAAGAGACTGTAAAGTAGTCACCTGAACAGCTTGCAAACCAAATCTCTCCTGCAATGGCTTCAGGGCCAATACTAACCCCGTCACTGAACAGTTCGGGTTTGTCACTATTCTGCCAGAAGAAAAAGGCTGCCTGTCCATCAAAGCAAAATGATCGGGATTGACCTCGCCCACAACAAGTGGGACATAAGGATCCATACGATGGTTAGAGGCGTTTGAGATGACAAGGCTCCCCTGCTCTGCGAAAGTCGTTTCTATCCCCCCTGCCACGTGGGAATCTAGTCCGGAAAAAACCACGGAGCAGGGAAGCACAGGCTGGCAGGGCTGCACAACAAGCCGAGCAATCTCTTCTGGAAGAGGAGTGGAATGGCGCCATTGCACAGCATCTCCATACTGTTTCCCAACAGATCGCTCTGAAGCGCATAAGGCTTTGATATCGAACCAAGGATGCGAACTGAGCATCTGAACAAATTTCTGCCCGACACAGCCCGTCGCACCAAGGATGGCAACAGAAATCTTATCCCGAAAAAAAAGAGTTGCCCCGGTCATCTCATTCCGATTATCCATAACTTCCCCTCAATGATAGTCAAAAGGGACACAACAGGATAGGCAGGATCGCAAGCGGCAGGATAAGCAGGATCGGGAAGATAAAAAATTCAGGCAAAATTAAGAGAAAAAAAACATCCAATTTATCTTCCCTATCCTGCTTATCCTGCCGCTTGCGATCCTGCCTATCCTGTTTTGTCCCTTTTGCTTATCCTGTTTTGTCCCTTTTTAGGTCCCTTTGGTCCCTTGTCCCTTACCCGCTTTTCAAGCTGTTCAAAGAACTCGATGAGAAGACGGACTCCAACACCAGTCGCATATTTTGGCAAATACTTTTTCGGCTCAGATAGATAGGCTGTAGAAGCAATATCAAGATGAGCCCAAGGAACGGAAGAATCGACAAATTCTTTTAAAAATGCTGCTGCAACATTGGCACCGCCTGGGCGGCCATTCCAATTCTTAAGATCGGCGATATCAGATTTAAGTCTTTCTGAATACTCTTCAAACAATGGCATCCGCCACAACCGCTCTGAAGTGGCTGCGCCAGCGTTAACCAAAGCTTGCGCCAAATCATCGTCTGTGCTCATTAAACCCGTCGCTTCAGAACCTAAAGCAATGTCTATGGCACCTGTCAAAGTGGCAATATCAAGGATGCGGGAAGGATTCAGCTTCTTGATTGCGTAGGCCAAACCATCAGCTAAAATGAGCCTCCCTTCGGCATCGGTATTCATCACTTCAACAGTCTTTCCTAAAAAGCTTGTGTAGACGTCGCCGGGTTTAAAACTCTTTGCATCAATCCCGTTCTCCGTCGAAGGAATCACAGCAATGACATTGACCTTAAGCTTCAGGTGACTCATTGCCAACATGGTACCAATGCAAGCTGCAGCGCCAGCCATATCGCATTTCATTGTTTCCATTGACCCGGTGGGCTTCAAATTCAACCCTCCAGTATCATAAGTCACCCCTTTTCCTACAATGACCGTCCGGTCGTCTGACTTAGGGTTCCCCTTATATTCAATGATAATTAACGCTGGATCGAGAGCCGATCCACGATTCACTGCCAACAGAAGGCCGAGCTTCGCTTTTTCAATCTCTTTTTTGTTGAGGGCGGTGACTTTAAGCGACGGCTGTTCAAGCGATAGCCCATTCGCACATTGAACGAGATGCTGGGGAGTGATTTCATCAGCATTGCCATTAACTAAATCTCTGGCATAATAGACTCCATCAACAATCGCTGCTGCTTTTTGAGCTGCTTCTAAAGCAGAAGGATCTTCTCCGATCAACGCTACTTTTCGGACGAGGGTCTGGCCATTTTCTTCATCTGGTTGTTGATGTTTGAATTTTTTGTAGAGATAATTAGGAAGGAGCAGTCCTTCAGAAACTCCTCTGAAAAGGTCTGCTCCCGCAAGCGCTTTGCAATCTGGAAGAACAACGTTTAAATCAGAGAGCTTCTTCTGCAAAGCTGTCTTGGTTAGACTCCCATAGGCCCGTCGGATCACCTCCACAGAAACTTTCTCTTGGACTCCCAGCCCTAACAAAATCAGCCGTTTTTCAAAGCCCTCATCTGCGTAGATCAGCAGAGTTTCCCCTTCTTTTCCTTTAAAATCACCTGACGATAGAGGAGAAGCAACCACACGTTTGAGCGCTTTATCTATAGAGGTCGCAGCCTCAGCGCCTTTATCCCCCTTCCAAAAAGGGATGACAAGGGCATCAGCGTTGTGTCGCTTACTTAAGCTGTAATATTGAAGAAACTCCATGACCGCCTCTATGTGTTAAAATGGGATGACATCATCGTCAATTGCCTGACCTGAGCCTTGCCCCATTTGCGAGCCATAAGAAGTTGTCGCTCTTCCTCCATAATTCGCCCCAGCAGCTTGGTATTGTCCATCTTCATAAGAAGAGTTATGTGGAGTTTCGTACGCAGATGATGTGTTGCTCTTTGCAGAGGATCCGTTTGCACTCGCTGTTTGACCTTGCCCATCTGCATTACGGTCTGAGCGTCCAAATGGACTAAATTCGACCATTTCCGCAGTCACTTCGAGAGAGATTTGAGTACGTCCCTCCTTATCTGTATAGCTTTGAGGCGGATTCATTTTCCCAATGACAATCACACCGCTTCCTTTCTTAAGGTACGAGAGAATTCTATCCAAGTGATCTCCCCAGATGACAACACGGACCCATATTGTCACGTCTTCCTTTCCCTTGCGCTGATTAACAGCCATTGTGAAGGTGGTTAACTTCTGTCCATTTGGGGTATATCGTGTTTCTGGATCTTTTCCAAGGTGCCCAGCTAGATGAACAATAAACATAACACTCTCCTTGCTCCATAAGGTTTCAAATCATTCAGATCTCTTAGACACCTGTCACTCAGGTTAGAAATAGAGATAGACAAAAAACAATAACACAAAAGGAATTTTACCACCCAAAAAAATTATGTGAAAGTGAATAAATCATGGATTGAGAGAGAATTTTACCCATTACGTAACCGTTAGAAACAACTTTTTTTTAATCCTTTATGTGATTATTCTGTATACCGGCATCTAGTTGAAATTGCCCATCTGGACTGCGCCAAAGCCCCGGGGTTGAACGATCGTAAATCACCCCATATTGACTTAATATTGGGTGATTTACGATCGTTCAACCCCGGGAGCTTTCGCGCAGTCCAGATGGGCAATTTCAACTAGATGCCGGTATATCACCACCCCATTAAAAGGATCTAATTTCATGGAATGCTTTTCTAAGTTCCTTCTACTTTTTATCATACTCACAAATTTCAGCTTTTCATCAGATCATCAAACAATCCCAAAAAAACCACGCGTAGCCATCATCACCTCAATTTACAAAGGGGATGATTACATGGAACTGTTTCTCTCAAATATCGTCAAACAAACAATCTTCGATGAATGCGAACTCATTCTTATCAATGCCGCTTCCCCAGGCAACGAGGAACCGATCATCAAACCTTATCTGGAGAAATATCCAAATATCAGCTATGAGCGGTTGGAAAAAGATCCAGGAATCTATGGGGTGTGGAATTTAGGAATCAAAAAAGCCAAAGCAGAATACATCACGAACGCCAATATTGATGACCAGAGAAATCCTATCTGCTTGGAGACGCATGCAAAAGCTCTGGATGAAGATCCAACAGTCGATTTAGTCTATTCAGATTTCTGGATAACCAACAAACCTTATGAAACCTACGAAAATCACTCTGCCACATTATACAACAATATCGCGGAATTTTCTCCACAACTCATGAATCTTTGTTTGGGGGGACCAGCGCCAATGTGGCGGAAGTCGCTACATAGCAAAGCCGGATATTTTTCGGAACAATTTTATTCTTCCGGGGATCTTGAGATGTGGAATCGTGCTGTCAGCAAGGGCTCTAAATTCAAAAAAGTTCCTGGAGTTTATTGCCTCTATTATCTAAATCCACAGGGACTATCGACAAAACCCGATTCAAAAAGATTTGAAGAAGACAAATTTGTCTATGGAGCCTACAGCTATATGTGGAACCATCTTGAGAATCAGCCTCCAAAATTGTTGATTCAAATTTCCAGCCGATCTAACCCCGGAGGGTTATTCCATGCTCTCAATCAGTATTACAGAAACTTTTCCGGCACTGTCGCTTATCATTTTTTGGTCACACTCGATGAAAATGACCTGGTCATGAACACTCCTTCGATGCGTGAAAAATTAGAGGCTTATCCAAATTTAAGCTATTATTTTGGTCCTTGGAACTCTCCTATTCATGCAAAAAATAGAGATATAGAGAAACACCCCAATTTTGACATTTTGCTTCTGGGAAGGGATGACACGATTGAGATCACTGCTTTTTTCGACAGATTGATTGCAGATATCATGCAAAAATCTTTTTCAGCCTATGATGGCGTTTTAACGGTCAAGAACGACACCGAAACGAAACACAGTATCATCCCAATCATTGGCAAAAAATATTACGAACGATTTGGCTTTGTTTACTACCCTGGCTATCAATCAGAATATCATGATGAAGATCTGAAGTCTGTAGCCAAACTATTGCATAAATTTCGGGAGACAACCGCAGTATCTGTAACGACAAGCCCCTCTAAAGAGCACAACATCTTCCAAGACGAAGATCGCGAGCTATTCAATCAGCGGCGTGAAACAAACTATCATATCAAACCCGAGTGGATTCAAGAAGCGGTTGTTCCAGCTTATCGAATTCCCCTACACGGATAAGCAAAAAACAGGATAAGCAGGATCGCAAGCGGCAGGATAAGCAAGATGATAGGAAACTTCAAGCCAACCTTAAATTGACAGGATGGGGAAGATGAGAAGGATGGAGAGGCATTAAATGATTCGTTATCCTGCCCTATCTTCCATATCCTCCCCATCCTGTAAAATTGACAGGATGGGGGAAGATGATGAGAAGAATGAAGAGGTATTAAGTTATTCACTATCCTGCCTATCTTGCCGCGAAGCGATCTTGCCTATCCTGTTAATCTATACTGGGAAGGCGGCAATTTCGGCAGTAACAGTGATGTCGTTCCCGGCTGGATTATGGTCGAATAAAGCCTTGGCCTGGTTGACCGCCTTGAAGCGATTGAGGAAGAGGTCGAGGACCGCCTGTTTGAGCACCTTCATCGCGACCTTCAGAGACTTCAGAGCAAATTTTACGCCATTTTTCGACAGTTTCGACATAAAGAGGAGCAAAAGCTCTGAGAGCAGATGATAGAGCATGCTCCATATCAATCGTGCAGTGGATCAAGATCAATTCTTCTTTGACTGCAACACCGACACCGCCGCCAGCCATTTGACCACCGAGCATCGATCCTTCGAGTAATCGTTCGTAAAGTCGAAGACGAGTTTTATCATCTCTTGGCAAACCATCTAAGAGAGGAGAATAAAGGTATAAACGTTTGGAATTTGGCTCATAGGTCAAATGAAGAGAAAACTCATCATCGATACCTAGAATACAGGTGTTATTTTCATCAAATTCTAGTCCTTCAAGACCTAGTTCCTTTCCAAATTCCTTTAAATTTTCTTTTGCATTTTCGAGTGACATAATAAACCTCCTACAAAGACAACACGTAAAACTAGAGTGTTATCTCAAATTTGTTACTTTGATTTTCTTCCACGTCGCTTGAGACAGTTTCACCTTAAGTAGATCTCAGCAATGGGTCGCTCATCAGATGTAGATATCTCTAAGAACTTACCACTCTTACTCAACGTCGCGCTGGCAAGCGTAATTTTTTATCAAACCCAAGATGAGCGAATTCATTTTAAAAGTAAATGCTTTTTTTCACCAATTCCTTACAGGGTGGTCCAGCAACTTACAGCTCTTCTCATCCCATTATACTAACAACAAAAAATATTTATCAAACTATTAATAGTTTTAACATATTACATTAATATACACTTTCTATGATTGGCAAAAAAATATTGCAGAAAAATGACAAACGAGCAAGATTGCAGTTATACCTGCATGCTGGTATAGACACCGGGAGTTCCATGAATAAACTAGTTGATCCATCATCAATCTTACCTGGCAATCCCTATCCGTTTGGAGTCACCTCAACGAAAACAGGATTTAATTTCTCCATTTATGCAAAGAAGGCAAAAAAGGTTTCTCTCTGCTTATTCGACGAAGACAACCCCTCTCAGCTCCGAGAAGAAATCGATTTAGATCCATTGATCAACAAAACCGGAGAGGTCTGGCACATTCTGATCCAGGAGCTGCCTCCCTCCACAGCCTATGCATATCGAATCACAAACCAAAAGGACGCGGCAAACTTGTTGCTCGATCCTTACGCAAGAGGTGTTGTAAGTTCTCTCGTTTGGCGATCTTCTGAAGATGAGTCTTACCGTCCTTTAGGTCGTGTCCCTTCATCCCATTCGTTTGATTGGGAAGGCGATCGATTTCCCCGGATCCCAGCTAAAGACTTGATCATTTATGAAATGCATGTCAGAGGATTTACGCAAGACCAATCTAGTGAGGTGAAATACCCAGGCACATTCCTGGGCGTGGTAGAAAAAATCCCTTACCTAAAAGAACTCGGCGTCAACGCCGTTGAATTACTCCCTATCCATGAGTTCAATGAAAGTGAAGTTGTGCTTATTAATCCAAAGACTGGACAAAGGTTGTGCAACTATTTTGGCTACTCAAGTGTAAATTTTTTCTCTCCTATGAATCGCTATGCAAGCGAATCTAGAGATAATCATGCAATCCTTGAATTCAAAACCATGGTGAGAGAACTTCACAAAGCGGGAATAGAGGTGATTCTTGACGTTGTGTATAACCACACATTTGAAGGAAATGAAAAAGGACCTGTTTTATCCTTTCGAGGATTTGACCCGCATGCCTATTACATGGTCGATAGAGCAGAAAAATATCTAAATTTCTCAGGCTGCGGCAACACAACTAATACCAATCATCCTATCACGCGAGAATTAATCATCCATTCACTCCGTTATTGGGTGTCAGAAATGCATGTTGATGGATTTCGCTTCGATTTAGCCTCTATATTCACAAGATCAGAAAATGGGGTTCCTTTAACAAGCGCCCCAATCGTTGAGGCTATCACTGCTGATCCTATCCTCTCGGAGACAAAGATGATCGCCGAAGCATGGGATGCCGGGGGACTTTATCAGGTTGGAGGATTCCATCCTAGCACGCGTTGGTCAGAGTGGAATGGCCGCTATAGAGATGTTGTCAGATGTTTTATCAAAGGAAATGACAATTACAAAACTGCATTTGCTACTGCACTATGCGGCTCGCAAGATCTTTATGGCTGGAGAGGATCTCCTTTATGCAGCGTCAATTTTATCACAGCTCACGATGGCTTCAGCCTTGTAGACCTCGTCTCGTATAACAACAAGCATAACCTCGAAAATGGCGAAGAAAATCGAGATGGATTTGACCACAACGACAGCTGGAATTGCGGGATTGAAGGACAATCGAGCAATAAAAAAATCGTCTATCTTCGAGAGAGGCAGATGAAAAATTTCATCTTCGCCCTGATGGTTTCACAAGGCATCCCAATGATCACAATGGGAGATGAATACGTCCATACTCGGAATGGCAATAATAACACATGGTGTCAAGATAATGAACGGAATTGGTTTCTATGGGATCGACTAGAAATCCGTCCTGGATTTTACCGGTTTTACAAGTCCTTACTGCACTTTCGGCAAGGTGAGCCGCTTTTAAAGAAAGAAGCTTTCCTCAACGATACCGACATCACATGGCATGGAACAACCCCAGGCCATCCAGATTGGGACAACGACAACCACTTGGTTGCTTTTACTTTGAATGATTCAAAGAAAGAGCCTCGACTGTATATTGCATTTAATGCCTGGCACTTACCGCAAACCGTGATCCTCCCTACTCTTAAGAAGGGAAATCAATGGTTTTGGGTCGTCGATACAAAAAACCAATCCCCAAACGACTTTCTAGAAGAAGGCAACCGACTTCCCTTAGAAATACCTAGTTATCGGCTTGCGCCTTATTCAGCAATTATGTTAAGAGTTCAACAATCTTAAATGGAGGTTAATTATGGAGAAGATTTCTTTATACGACGTATTCTTAGACTTGTTAAGAGACCTATTCAGCGATGAAACGTTGATCATTGACAACATGCCTAAAGTTATCGGGTCTGTCTCACACCACAAGCTTAAAACCGCATTGTCAGAACATCTTGATGAAACCAAGAATCAACTCCAGCGGTTAAAGCAAATATTCAAGTCGCTTAATGAAAACCCGACTGGCAAAAGCTGCATCGTGGTTCAAGATCTATTGAATGCGATTGACGGAGAACTTAAAAAAGAGACATCGCCTGCGATAAAAGATGTTTCCCTGATTATCCTCTGCCAAAAAATTGAACATTATGAAATGACAAGTTACGGATCTGCTCGAGCGCTTGCACGCCATCTTCAAGGAGCTGGCATTAATGATAAAATTGATTTTGACGAGATAGCCGACAGCCTTCAGCTCAGTTTAGATGAAGAAAGTGCAGCTGATGAGAATCTGACAGATATTGCTGAAGGTGGATTTTTCACTCAAGGAATCAATGACGAAGCTGAAGAACAAGCGGCAGCACCTCATCAACAACCACCGCAATAAAAAAATTAATGAGATTGCATACATCTGTGAATACAGGATGGTCCTTAGCGTAGTTGGAGGTCTTAGCTCCTTTGCGTTAAAAAATGGGATGAGTGTGGATAGTTTCAATAACGCATGGAATGGAGCATGTCATGAATACACGTATAGGACTTGAAGAAAGTGTGAGAAAGCAGATCGCTCACAAGTTAAATTTAATTCTGGCTGATACTTATATCCTTTACACGAAAACACAAAATTTTCATTGGAACATCATCGATCCTCGCTTCTATTCCTTACATCTATTTTTCGAAAAACAATATGAAGAACTCGCTGAAGCCATTGATGAAATTGCTGAGCGAATCAGGATGTTAGGAGAACAGGCTCCCGGCAGCCTTAAGCAATTCCTCGAGATGACCTCGATCAAAGAATCTTCGGCCCTATTACATGCTCCCCAGATGACTAAAGAGCTGCTGGATGGGCATGAATCAATGATCCGTTATCTGAGAGAAATTATCGACCTGGCCTCAAAACTTGGCGATGAAGGAACAGCGGATCTTCTGATACAACGATTAAGGGCTCATGAAAAACATGTTTGGATGCTTTCCAGCACCCAGAGCGCTATCTGACTCTGAATTTAGGTTTAATGGTGTCATAATGTGGCCCCACAATCTGGTAAAGTTGACTTTCCAAGTCATCAGCTAATTCAGGATATTGTTTGCGCAGCCACAATTTAAATTTATATGTTTTGGTGATCAATTCTTGGTGGAAAACTTCTTGATTCTTCACTTCGTCATTGAAAACAAATTGCCCAACATCAATGTGAACGGGTTTCCCTTCAGAAACGCCGGTATTTTGCATCAATGCATGGTCATTATCTGCAATTCCTCGAGCATATTCTGATAAAACCATCCCCAGTAAATTTTGAACAATCTGCTGGGCTCTTGGAAAATCACCATTCCGTTGACATTCCATCAGCACATCGCACAACATCTTTGCCTTCTTCTGAATGCAAAACTCCATCTGATCCAAATTGACAATATGCTTCATTCCTATTTTGTCATATATCGTCAACTGTTTGTTCAGATGATCTGTCTTATTAAGATGGACAAAAACCAATCCTGTTTCTTCTTTGAGATTCTCAAAAGCCAATTTCCAACTTTGCACAAAGCCGTCAAGTTTGCTCCATTTTTTCCCCATTTTCTGTTCCCGATATTTCACGATGGCTGGGAGCGGTGGAAAATAGGTCAGCCATGACAAAAGACGATAACGTTGGTATTTGAAAAACTTCACGACATATTTGTTATCTTCGCTCGAAAACACGTAAGATTGGCATCCCTTTCCTAGATAGTGATAGGGTTGCCGAAGGGCTTCTTCAAGAACAACATGTTCATCAGAAGCTAAAGGGCGGACTTCCCATTGCGGCTGATAGGCAAAATCTGAAGTGATATTCCCAATGGTAAATCCAGCTGTAACATGATAGTAAAGACGTCCAATTCCATAACAAATGAGGATCATGATCCCAATAATAGCAAACCTAATCGCAGTCTTTTTCATTTAAGATAGCCTCTTTTTAAAGGAAACGATTTTAATTAAATCCAATTTCTTATACAAGATGAGAAATATGACAGAACAACCCCAACTCTCAAATTTCGACCAATCAACACAACGATTCGGAGAAGAGCAGAGCGCACCAAAATTGGGTGAACTCAAAATCTTCTTCGGAATGTCGGCTGGTGTTGGCAAAACCCATGCGATGCTTGAAGAAGCTCAGCAGAGAGTCAAAGATGGAGTGGATGTTGTCATCGGAATCGTGATGACCCATGGACAGCAGGAGATCGAACAGCTGATCACTGGAATTCCAATCATCCCTGAAAAAATTCTGACCTCCCGCGGCGAAACTTTTAAAGAAATGGACCTTGAAAAAATTTTGCAAAGAAAACCTGCTCTCGTCTTAGTCGATGAGCTGGCCCACAGTAATGTTCCAGGTTCAAAACATCTTAACCGGTGGCAAGATGTCATTGAACTCTTGGATGCTGGTATCAACGTTTATACAACTTTAAACGTGCAGCATATTGAAAGCTATAAAGACCTTGTTGAGAATATCGTTAGCGTACACATAGAAGAAAGCGTTCCTGACGTTATCCTCGAAAGAGCTGCTACAATAGAGTTGATTGATATAGATCCTACAGGTCTTCTTAAAAGATTGAAAGAAGGAAAAGTGTTCTTAGGCGATCAGGCTCAAGGCGGAAAACGGAATTTCTTCAAAGAGGATATCTTAACAGCTTTACGAGAAATATCTCTCAGGTTCACAGCAAATAAAGTCGAGCATGATCTCCACATGATCTTCTCCCAAGGCAAAGGGTGGAGAGCTCATGAAAAATTAATGGTCGTGATCAATCCAAGCGCTCTTTCTCAAGAGTTAATCAGAGAAACCCGTCGGAGAGCTTTTGATCTCGATATCACATGGGTTGCCCTTTACGTCGACCTCGGCACCCCCCTTACAGACGAAGAAAGAAATCAGGTTTTAACTCACCTCAACCTTGCAAGAGAACTCGGCGGCCAAGTGGTCGTCACTCAAGATCTCTCGATTTCTTCAGCCATTCAACGCATTGCAAAACTGAAAAATATTTCTCAATTACTCTTGAGGAGATCGCGAGATCAGAGTCTTTTTTCAAAAATATTCCACACAGACGATTTTAATAAAATTGAGAAAGCAAATAAGAATCTCGACCTCTTTATCATTCGTCAAGAAGAAGAAGCGGAAAATCCTGTAGGCTTCTCTCTAAAACGAGCTTTTCAAACTCCTGTAAAAGAATATCTTTTTGTGACAGGCATGATTGGCGTCGTTACCCTGTTATGCCTTCTGTTACAACAGCTGACCGGGTATAGAGAAATTGAGTTTATTTTCATTGCAAGCATCTTTTTTTTAAGTACTTACGTCGGATTTGGAGCAGTCATTCTTTCAGCTATTTTAAGCACACTCAGTTGGATGATCTTATTTGTCGCTCCTTCATTTTCGACATTGACGGCTTCAGATCTTGTCAGCGGCGCGGTATTTTTTATGATCTCCCTGACAATTGGATTAGTCACAAACAGACTCTGGACACAAAACCGTCTGATCAAATATAGAGAAAAAAAAGCTGGAAGCCTTTATGAAATACAGAAAGTGATTTCGAATGCCTCTAATTTCCGAGATCTCCGTCTAAATGTCTGCCCAAAACTTCAAACAACTTTTGGAGGTCATTTCGACCTCCTCATTAAAGACAGCAACAACAACCTGATTTCTGATAGTCCACTCACACAAATCAACGAAAAAGAAAAAAACGGGATCCAATGGGTCTTTCGAAATGGGAAGCCCGCCGGCTGGTCAACATCAACTCTCTCCTCATCTGAAGGACTATTCCTTCCGCTACAGTTCTCTCAATCTCCTTTAGGGGTGCTGGTCTATTATCCAAAGCCGAACGCCAACCCACTCTCGATTGAGGAACTTAATCTGCTCCAAACCATTGCCGAAGAAATCAGCTTTTTTCTGATTCATCATTGATGTATAGAAATTGAAAGGGAGGGGCACTTTCCCAAAGCAGTCGAGCCTCATCATAAGCAGCATAACGTGGATCTTGCTGAGTTCCTGTATTATATAGAGTTCTGAACGAACGTTCCTTTTCAGTAAGTACCTCCCATTTGCGCCCTCTTTCTCGCTGAGGTGGAAGTGATAAATTCTCAAACAACAAAAAGTCTTCGATCACCTGTTGAGTCGCCGGCTCCCATAAATGTTCGTACTTGACCGCCAAAATTTGGGCTTCGTTTAATTCACATGGTGTTGTCCGGTCATAAAACCAACACTTTAGTTGTTCAAAATAACCTAACGCATCATAAGCCAATAAATTTTCTGTTTCTGTTTGCTCAGGTGTTGTTCCGATCTTTTTCAGCCACTCTTTATCGGAAGATTCTATATGATAAAAAGCTAACCTAATCCATTGAGGATCAGTTAGGGTGAGATACAATACGGATTCAGCAAATTTATCTGGATTAGAAAAAATAAAGATGATCTTGCCCAGAAAATGTTTTTTTGGAGGTAATATATGCGTCTTAAGGAGTAAATAATCATGAGGAGCACAGCTATACAAAGACTGGCATAGGATTGAACTTCCCGAACGACCTGTGCTCGCAACCATAACCGCCTGGTCTGTATTGTAATAAGGAATCAACGCCTCTTGAGTGGGAATAAAAATAGCGTTGACACTCAAGGCACTGTTCGGAACTCCTTGGAAAAGGAAAATCAAAAACAAAAAACCAGAATTAAAAAATTTGGCTAAAGTCAAAAACGTGTCACGGAATGCCTTCATCTTGGAGTCCATCTGGATTGGTTATAGACTTAACATATATCTCATCCAATATATTCATATCAATCCTTGTAGACATAAAAAATTTGCAATTAAGCTCAAACCGCTTTAATATGATGCCAAAATTTTACGTTTGGAGGCGCTATGTTGACAATCAACCTGAAAGGAAAAAAAGTTTTTATTGCTGGTATAGGCGATGATCAAGGGTTTGGATGGGCTATCGCTAAAGCACTCGCTGAGGCCGGCGCCACGATTCTTGTTGGAACTTGGACTCCTATCTTAAAAATCTTTACCTCAAGTTTGAATGCTGGAAAATTCGATGGATCTCGACAACTATCTAACGGAAAATTGCTAGAATTTGCCAAAATTTACCCTTTAGATGCTTCCTTTGATAAACCAGAAGATGTGCCTGAAGAGATCCGAGACAATAAAAGGTATAAAGAAGTCGAAGGTTATACGATTTCCGAGGTTGCCGCCGCAGTTCACCGAGATTTTGGCAATATTGACATCCTTGTGCATTCCTTGGCAAATGCCCCTGAAGTCCAAAACCCCCTCCTTAAGACTTCAAGGAAGGGATATTTAGCGGCAATGAGTGCCTCTTCTTACTCATTCGTCAGTTTACTTTCTCATTTTGGCCCCTATATCAATCCTGAAGGATCTGCCCTATCCCTAACCTATATTGCTTCCGAAAGGGTGATTCCAGGATATGGCGGGGGCATGAGCTCAGCAAAGGCAGCTTTAGAAAGCGACACTCAAACACTTGCTTGGGAAGCTGGCAGGGAATGGCAAATACGGGTCAATACCATTTCAGCAGGCCCATGGAGGAGCAGAGCAGCCCGAGCCATTGGATTCATTGATAAAATGATCGATTACAGCACCGCTAATGCCCCATTAACAAAGGTTCTAAGCGGAGAAGAAGTCGGCTACACTGCTGCCTTTTTAACTTCTCCACTCGCCTCAGCTATTACCGGAACTGTACTCTATGTTGATAATGGCCTCCATGCGATGGGCGTTGCGACTGACAGCCCAACCCTCCAACCGTAGCGCGCGACAAGATAAACAGGATAAACAAAACAAAAAAAAACAGGATAGGCAAAAGGGGCAAAACAGGATAGGCAGGATCGCAAGCGGCAGGATGGGCAGGATGGGCAGGATAAAAAAACAGGATAAGGAGGATAAGAAAGATAAAAAAAATAGAGGATGATTGTCTATTTCTTTTATTATTCAAGAAAGGACTTATTTCCCATTTGATTATCTTTTCCTATCCTTCCCATCCTCCTTATCCTGTTTTTTTATCCTGCCTATCCTGTTTTGCCCCTTTTGCCTATCCTGTTTTTTGTCCATCTTGTTAATCTTGTTTTTTGCCTATCATGTCTACACCTGTTCGAAGGTGATCTCTCCTTTTAACTTGCAGCGATGGCTTCTTCGTATCGTCCGGAGAAAATAGGTCCAATCATATGCATTAAACCTCTTTTCTCCTTTATTCAAGGTCTGCGAAGGGCGGTTTCCTTGCATCAGGTGCCCTAAAAAATCCCCTTCGCCTTCAACTAGATTAAAGACAAATGACAAACAAAGTGGTCCACAGATAATTTTCAGTGGTTTTTCTATTTCAAATGTCGTTGAAGACCGCCCATCAACAGTGAATTGACATTCAGCGGAAATATCAGTGAAAAATTCAATTTCCTTTCTTCTTTCACGATCTTCAACATCTGGATCTGGATGTAATGTGAACAAGAAATCCAAGCGGTTCCCTTCAATAGAATAGTCGACTTCAGTATAGCGCCCCCCTTGGCAAACGAACGTATGAACCGCCTCTTTGTTCCCCCAAAAAATGCTGAAAGGGGTAAATGTCTTTTCTACAGCAGGGTCGATGATCTCTTTTTTCTCTACTGCCGTCAAAGCCCATTGAGCAGATGTCATCAAGGTCCACTTTTGCTTCCGATATTCTCCATGAACGATTTCTGTTTTGTCAGCCTGAGCAAATCGTTCGGTTGGAGGGGGGATGAGAACTCCTTGTAAATGAAAGGGGCGAGGAACTAAAGTGCGCTTGGGAAAGGAACCAGAGAAAGTGCAGGCAAACAGATCATAAAGATTGGGTTTTGGTTCGTTCCCACGCTGCCATTCGCGAACACATGGACCGATAAATGCTCCTGTCAGCGGATGCCAGGTCTTCTCCATAAAACTCCAGAGGGCGTTCCAAGGACTTTCAGCCAATGAGGGGTAGACCATATATAAACCTGCTAATAGATCGCCAAGTTGTGCTGTCGAAGACCACCCATCTAAGAGATCGCGTTGGAGGCCTTCTAAGCATGATTTTCCCGCCTGAACTTTCTTTGGTTCATTCCACAAATTGCCAAAAGCATATTGAGCGGAAGCGAGCCGAACAGCCAGGAAATAAGGATAATGATGAGACATGTGATGGACTGAAACAAAATCAAAGATTTTTACAACCGCCTGCTCAATGAGAAGTTTTAATTCAGCTCCAATGACGTGGCCATAGAGTTTGAGAATCCAATAGAAAGGAGCTAATAAATAAAGGGCTGTAGCAGGATCCCGCCCATTGGGGTATTCATGCAGAAATACAGGAAAGTTTCCGCCCCCTTCCCTATCATCCCCTATTTGAAAGCAGAGCACTTTCTTTAGAATGATTTTCCCTTCCTGAACATTTTCAATGCTGTGTGTACGAAAGAGAGCAAGCGCGAATAACACATTCTCAACAACCGGTATTGTTTGAGAATGCCCCAACTCTTCTTCGTTAGGATAATAGTGAACAAACCCTGTTTTTTCACTCTGCATCAGCTTGCCGGCTGCTAAAGCACACGTTAGGAGTTCTTTATAACATTCTTGCTGAATCATATTAGAATCCATTATAACCCTAACCCTCCTGCCACTTCAATATTCTGTCCTGTGATCGAGCGATTCACTGGATCGACTAAAAACGCAATCACACGACATACCTCTTCGCATGTGGAGGGGAATCCGATGGGAGGCCTAAGCTCTTTTTCAAGTAAATCAACGGAGATGTCAAGCTGTCCAGGTGAGACCATATTCACCCTGACACCTTGTGGAGCTAACTCACGAGCAAATGAACGGGTGAGGTCCCACAACCCATGCTTAGCAATCATGTAAGCAGATGCATAGAGAGGCGCTTTATTCGTTAATAATCCGCAAACACCGAGATTGATCACTTGACCATGCTGACGCAAAAGAGATGGAATCAAGGCTTTAGTCAGAATGAAGGGAGCGTGTAAGTTTAGATTAAAAATGCTTAGCCATTCTTCAGCCGAAGTGTTCTCCACAGATTTGGTGAGATAGTTTCCCACGTTGTTAACAAGAAGAGTTGTGTCGGAATATTGATCGAGATAGCGGCCGGCAAACACTGAGGCTTGTTCAGGTGTTGACAAATCTCCTTGAATTAGCTCTGCGTCAACCCCTAAAGCACGGCATTGCTGTGCTGTTTGCTCTGCTTCTTGCAGGCTATGCCGATAGTGGACGACCACAGAATATTTCAGCTTTGCAAGAGTGATGGCAATGGCCGAGCCAAGCCGTTTTGCGCTCCCAGTGACTAATGCTCGCATAAATGATTTCCTTTAACGCCAATGATTCTGTCATCTTTTTTAACTCAGATAATCTAGAGTAAACTACTCTAAAAGGCAAACCCAAATCTCAGAGATGAAAATTTTCTGCCCTATCTTTCCTATCCTGTAAAAATTGACAGGATGGGAAGGATAAGAGGGATGGAAAGAAATGGCTCTGGCAGCGTTACTTTTTTGAAATGACAGATGACGTCGCTTAGGGTCAATTATGAAAATAGCCAAATACTAAACATTTCATTAAGTAATATTTGATTATTAATTACGTAACTTGTATCATAAAGATGAGAAAACGGGAGTAACACCAACATGAAAAATACCAATAAAAATACCACAAACATGACTTTATCTATCCCTGTCCATCTTTTTCAGAGGATGCACAAATCATTAGCAAGGGGTCTATTCAGTAAGTTTACAGCCGAAGCGGTCGAGAAAGCATTAGACGAATTGGACAAAAATCGAGAATTGGAATTAGAGGCGATGTTTGAGTCTGCTGCAAAAGATGAGCGCTCTAATCAAGAATCTAAAGAATGGATGGAATCGGATAATTTAAATGAAATTGAAGGATGGGAATGGTATGACGAAGAGCAAAGATAAAGCTCTCTTAAGAGGAGAAATCTATTGGATCGAATTGGATCCCACTTTAGGCACTGAAATAAAAAAAACTCGTCCCTGTCTTATTCTCTCCATTAATGCTTACAACAAAAAAATGCCTCGAGTCATTATTTTTCCAATTACAAGCCAAATACAAAATATTTACCCTTTTCAGATTCTTGTCGATGTCAATGGAAAGAAAGGAAAGGTCATGACTGATCAAGTTAGGTGTGTTGATAAAATCAGGATTAAAGGGAAGATTGGAGAATTAGATTCTTTGAAAATCCAAGAGGTAGAAGCTTCAATAAAACTTTGTTTGGGACTTTGAATTAAAACGGGATCATCTCCTACTCTGTTCCATTTCAACAAAAGCATAAGCGGCAGTAGGAATAGCTGAAGGCTTCCTCACACGAACCCAGGCCCATTCTGCATTAAACTGTTCGAAACATCCAGCAATGATATCGGATGCTAGAGACTCGATGAGTTCATATTGTGTATTGCGTGCAAGCATTGTACAGAAAGAAGCTAATCGAGAATAGTCGACGGTCTTATCGATCGATCCGCTTTGGAGGCAAGGAGAGAAGTCTATCTTAACTTTCAAATCGACCCATAGAAGTTGCTCTTTGACCCGTTCCTCAGGGAGGGTCCCAACAATACAATCGATTTGATGTTGGTCAAATCCAACAATCCCCGCCCGTCTATTCAACTCATGCGCAATATACCATTTGATCAATTCTCTTGCTTCCCTATGAAGAGGGAAGGACAACGCTTCAAGGGGATTCACCCAGCAATAGGCGTAAGCTTCATCATTTAGTATGACTTGATCTTTTCGGAAAGCGGGATCAAGATCTGCGATATAATCATTCATGACAAAATGATTTTTCTGCCAAAATTCAGGTGAATAGATTGATTCTTGAATCGTTGCAAAGCGGATGTTTAAAATTTTCACATGTGCTTCTTCCCAGATTTCTCTGCGCAGAGCCTCTTCACGCGTCTCTCCAAGCTCGACTTTGCCTCCTGGAACTGAATAGAGATCATGCCATTTTTTTGATCGGACTAATAAGAGGTCTCCATCTGAAGCAATAATCAGTCCACCTACGGTGAGAAGAGGTCTTTCATGCATAATGAGTGATCTCTCCTAATAGCTTTCTTGAATTCCTGTAACGTGCCTTTCCAATAAATCAAAACCTTTGAATAGAACAAAACCATACAAACATGTGCTGATTATCTGATTCATGAGGAAAGGAAGAGCAGCTACATAACAAAGTCCTAATCCATAGAATGTGGGTGGATAGAAACCGTCAATCAGCCATACTCCAAAATTGACGACAAAAAAGAAAATGAGAGCTGAGAAAGGGAGAGCAATCAGTGAGTTGATGCGAAAACGATTCAGACACAAAGTCAAGCCTAAGCTGACGTAAACGAATAGCATCTGAGAATGGATCCCAAAGATCAGATCGGTGATGAACATCGCTCCATAAACAACACAACAAGCAAGTCCGAAATGTCCCAATGTAAAAGCACAAAATACTGCAACGGCATTAATAGCAGTAAAATTAGGGGGATGTGGGACCAGCCTGGTCATGATTGCAAAAACAGCGAGTCCAAGGATTGCCAATATACGAGAGTGATTCATGGTTTTCCTTATAATCTAGATGAAATTCCTTCACAGTATCCACATCGATGGATAAATCCTCAAGAATTTTCAGGGCTTGCAAAAAAAAATACTCGTCGCATAGTGTAGTGAGCTTAAAATCGACCGTTTAGGACAATCATGATGAAGAAATTTTTGTTGGTGTTATTAGTCTTTTGCTGCTCTTACTCGCTCTATGCCAAAGAAAAACAGGGAAACACGATTAAAGAAGGGATTTTGACAGATTGGGTCTCTCAACAAGAACATCCTGATATTATCCTCGATAATGATGAACATAAGGAACCAGAAAAAGACAGCTTCGAAGCCAAATTTATGAACATGCTTGTTGTCCTCGGACTTCTGATTGGTTTTATGATTTTAGCCTCTTGGGCGCTGAAGAAGATGATGAGAACCCGCGTCCAGCAGATGAACATCTCTAGTGATATTAAACTCGTTGAAACACGGCACCTCTCTCCACGATGCACTCTTTACCTCGTCGAAATTCAAGGGAGCAGCTTATTGATCGCTGAATCCCCTTCAACCGTCAGCCACATTGCCACTTTTGAAATCACCGATTCCTAAATTGTCCTTGCAGAATATATCATTCCCTCGTTATTGTTTTCCTAAACATAGGATGTGATGATGAAGCAACCACAATTTAGTCGAATTTATCTATACGCTGTCGTTTGCTCTCTACTCATGTTGACAGGATGCTATCGGATGCCCCAAGAAGGGGAATTTTCTCTGGTTCCAACCACAAATAATCCTGCTGTGACGTGCGAAAAACAAAGCACCACCATTGTTCCTGGTGTCGGTTACTAATATTCCTCAAAAACACCTAACAAGAAAACATCAATGATTAATCTAACTCCAGAAAATTTACTGACTTTTCTACAAAAAAATAATTATCTATCAGAAATTCAGAAAGATACAAAGCAAGCGTATACTATTCTAAAAATAGAGAAAAAAGAATTCCCGCTGTTTTTGAGAGTATATGAGCAGGGAGAGCTTTTACAACTGCTTGTATTCATCCCTTGCCAATTGGAATCCAACCCTTTGTTGGCTCCAAACACCCAATCAGCCGCTGCTTCTGACAACGACCTCGACGCAAACAAAAAAGCAGTGTGGAGCGATATGGCAAGGCTTTTACATCTATTCAATAAGGAGTTGGACATCCCAGGATTTGGGATGGATGAATCTGCCGGCGTCGTCTTCTATCGTGTGATGATCCCAACTCCGAAATATAAAATTGATCCGGAGCTGCTATTAGCTTTTATCAAAACCGCCGAATATATTTGTAAAATGTTCTCTCATTCGATTGAAGCGATTAGTACCGGTCGCATGTCTCTTGACGAGATCATCACGAAAGCAAAAGACATGGATACAAAATAGCCATGCCGCTCAGGGCCATCTACTATGATACCGAGACCACAGGGATCAAATCAGACAGAGATCGCATCATTGAAATCGCGGCATATGACCCTCTTCACAATCGCCGTTATGAATCATTTATAAACCCCGGGACCCCCATCCCGCCTGACGCCACAGCCATACACCATATCACCGATGAAATGGTTGCCTCAGCACCTAGTTTCAAAGATGTTGCGGTAGAATTTTCTGCCTTCTGCGAAGGCGATGTCGTCCTCATCGCCCATAACAACGACAGCTTCGATTATCACTTTCTCAACAATGAATTTAAGAGGGCCTCATTAAACCTCCCTCCCTGGAAGTTTTTGGATTCCTTAAAATGGGCAAGGCGCTATCGTCCCGACTTACCTCGCCATACCCTCCAATTTCTCCGCGAGATTTACAACATCCCAGCAAATAACGCACACCGTGCAATGGACGATGTCATTGTCCTGCACAACCTTTTTCAACAGATGATCGATGATCTTTCAATCGATATGATCTATGAACTCCTAAACAAGCCAAGCGCTCCTTTGCAACATATGCCTTTTGGCAAATACCAAGGAACCCCGTTGGCTAAGGT
The DNA here is from genome assembly GCA_020051075.1 of Parachlamydiales bacterium. Taxonomy (GTDB): domain Bacteria; phylum Chlamydiota; class Chlamydiia; order Chlamydiales; family Parachlamydiaceae; genus JAGVJP01. Next base: position 32,909 of record JAGVJP010000120.1, on the reverse strand, counting down.
TCCCAAAGACTATGTGAAATGGCTTGCTTCTAGCGGAGCCTTTGACAAGCCAGAAAATCTTGAGCTCAAAACCCGTTTTGCCCACCTTGGTCTCATCTAATGCGGATTGGGATTATTGGGTGCGGCTATGTCGGCATGAAAGCTGCTGCCTTCTGTAATCATCTAGGACATGACGTCTCTGTTACCACAAGAAAAGCAGAGAAAATTGAGAGCCTCTCTGCTGTTGCACAACATGTCTGTCTCTTAAATGACTATTCTTTTGATGGTTTTATTCAAAACCAAGAGATCCTATTGGTTTGTGTGGCTCCAGGCCCGGGTGAAGACTATCGCTCTACCTACCTCGACACGGCTCATAAGATCTCGGAAGCGCTGCACCACGCTCCATCCCTCAAACAGATTATCTACACGAGCAGCACCTCTGTTTATGGGGATTTAAATGGAGATTGGGTAGATGAAACCGGCTGTTGCATTCCTGAAAACGAAAGTGGAAACATCTTATTACAGACAGAACAAACTCTTCTAGGCTGCCGTTCCCCAGGCGTCAAGGTATGTATCTTCCGGCTGGGAGAGATCTTTGGTCCTGGCAGACGGATTGTAGACAGACTGAAAAAGATGGTAAACACTGCTCTACCAGGAAACGGAGAAGCTTATACGAATCTCATCCATATCGAAGATATCGTAGGCGCCATCGATTTTGCCCTCATCCATCAACTTGAAGGGATTTACAACTTATGCAATGATGTCCACCTTCAACGAAAAGAATTTTACAATCAGTTGTGCCGGCAGCACCATCTCCCTCTATTTTCGTGGGACCCCTCTCTTCCCAGGCTTCACAGCGGCAATAAGCGGGTCTCAAACAATAAACTCAAATTAGCCGGATTTCAGTTCACCCATCCAGACGCACAAGATGCACAGGATAGGCAACACTGACTGCCCAGTACAGAAAAACAGGATAGGCAGGATCGCAAGCGGCAGGATAATCAAGATAGGAAGCACAAATATTCTTAGCTTCTATTAAGCTGTTAAAAATAGCTATATTCTTAAGTAACGCGAATTTTGGATAAACTGTCGCTCTTTCGCTGCTACCGCAGCTCTCTATGTTTTGGGTCTTTGAGTTTAGTAAAAGCCATGGAAAACAGTGTGTGCATAGGGGTTGACCTGAGAATTTATGTGTCTTTGTGCTTAATGTTGAGGGCTCGTCAATCAGTGTGGATCTTGTAGGGCATGTCAAAGGTTGGGTGTTCTTTGAGAAATTCTTGTATGGCATGGTTGCGCAATGTGCAGGAGGGACAGGCTTGACAACCCACTCTCCGAATGCCATTAAAGGTAAGAAAATCTTGACAGAAGATTACGTCAAATGGTTAGTCACTTAGGTGCATATTTTGTCTCTTACGTCCCTTTTTAGTTCCCTTTAGTCCCTTGTCCTTTAGGGTCCGACGTATGCAATTATCTCTATAAGTCCCTCTGCGTCTCTCCGCCTCCCCGTCTCTGCTTTAAGTTCGTTCATGTTCTGGCAAATTGGAAATTCCAAGAAAAAGAGATCTTGGGTTTCCATAAATCTTGAGAATTTGGTATAATGAAGTTGTAAACAAGGAGGAATAATATGGGTGCTCAATCTCATTCTCAACACCATCATGATAAAGCAAAAGTAACCATCGATTGTACTGTCGATGAAAGAGCTTACATCAAGATGTTAGCTGCCAGAGCTCACATGAATTTAAGTGAGTTCATTCTTTCTTATCTTAGAAAGGATTTCCCTCAAGAGAAGAAGCCCAACAAAGCCACTCTTGAGGCTATGCAGGAAAGTAAAGAAGGTAAAGGGATAAAATGTGATTCTATCGAAGATTTCTGGGAAAAGATGGGTATGAATCCTGATGCTTAAGCCCGATCCAACGCGTCGTTTCAAAAAAGATTTAAAAAAATTTGAGCATAACAAATCAGTGCAACAAGAACTCAATACGGTATTGGATTTTCTCTTAAAAAAGGAGCATCTTCCAGAGAAATATTTAGACCATCCGTTAGTTGGAAACTATGTTGGCTTCAGGGAATGTCATATCAAATCCGATACTTTACTCATCTATTGGGTTGATGATGAATATGTTCATCTAGTTCGTATAGGATCTCATTCAGAGCTCTTCTAAAGATACCATCCTTCCCATCCTGCGAAATTGATAGGAAAGGAAAGATGGAGATATACCTCTATAACCCTCTCTGTGTCATCTGTGCCTCTGTGTTTCAGTTGTGCTCTAGCAATTTGGATGCGAAAGGCGAGTTAACCTAATGCCTATGAGGGCTTATCAATGTGTATGAATCTTGTAGGGCATGTCAAAGGTTGGGTGTTCCTTGAGAAATTCTTGTATGGCATGGTTGCGCAATGTGCACGAGGGACAAGCTTGACAACCCACTCTCCGAATGCCATTGTAACAGCTGATCGTCGTGTCTAATAGATAGCTAAGGATTCCCATTTCATAGGCAAGGGCAAGCACACCCTTTTTCTGAAGGTGTACCAGGGGAGTCCGAATTTCAAAATGAGGGTCGTTGAGATCGATTCTCAGAAGATTCTGCTTAAGATCGAAGTATTCTCTTGAGCAGTCTCGATATCCCCATCTGAAGCCATCAACTTCGATCACGCCCATATAGAGGCAATGAGCGCCGAGATAGTTGGCGTGAATTGCCCCTAAGCGAGCCATCAAACCATTTCTTCCAACCGTTAGTGTGTTGGTGTGATGGCTATTCCCAAATTCGATAGGGAGAGTATGGTCAGTTAGAGCATCTTTAGTAATCACCTGCAAGCAGTCGATGTCGAGCTCAATATGGTCAACATTCCAGTCAGCGCAGATTTGAGCTGCCTGAACGAGTTCAGGAGCATGGCGTTGATGATAAGAAAATGAAACGCTCAATACATCAGCCTGGCCGAACTCTTGACAGGCTAAGGAGAGGCAAAGGGATGAATCTAATCCTCCAGAATGAATAACAAGGGCTTTTTTATGCATCGACCATCTCAATCGTTGAATTTTCTAAAGCCGAAGCTGAATCGGGGTTACGCATCATATCCCACATCTTCTTAAATGGAGGACATATTTGCAGCAGTTCTTCTTTAGTTCCTTCAGCAATTTTCTCGCCTTTATCTAAATAGATGATTTTATCGGCGTGTTCGATGGTAGAAAAGCGATGCGCTATGATAATTTGCGTGACTGTACCTTTAAGCTGCTCTAGAGCCCGTTTAATATGGCCTTCACTGACCACATCAAGCGCTGAAGTCGCTTCATCTAACACAAGGATAGGGGCCTTTTTTACCAACGCCCGTGCAATGGCCAATCGCTGCTGCTGCCCACCAGAGAGATTTTTTCCTGCTTCCATCAATTCAGTCTGATATCCATTAGGCAATGTCTGGATGAATTCGTCGGCAAACGCCTGAACTGCTGCTTCGTGCACCTCCTGATCTGAGAAGGGACGTCCAAAAGAGATATTTTCTGCTACGGTGTCGAGGAATAAGAACGGTTTTTGAGGAACAAAAGCAATGCTTTCGCGCAAAGAGCGTTGAGTATAGGCTTTGAGAGGCAATCCATCGATTCTAATTTCACCCTTATTCACCTCATAGAGGCGTGGCAACAACTGCACAATTGTCGATTTTCCCGATCCAGTCGGTCCGACAATCGCCACTGTTTCCCCTCTTTTGACTTTGAAATTCAATCCTTTAAGAACCCACTGATCTTCATATTTAAACCAAACGTTTTTGAACTCGATCGCATCGTTGAAGGTCGTTAATGAAAGGGCTCCATCGACGTCGGAGATGCCTGGGTCAAGAGAAAGGACCTCTTGCATTCTCTCTGCAGCAGCAATGCCCCGTTGAATGTGGGTATTTTCTTCTGCAAATTTTTTGATCGGTTCGTAAAAGATATAGAGAAGTCCGCAATAGACAAGAACTTCAGAGACATTCATGTGAAGAACATATAACCCATAGAGGAGGGCTGTTGCTAAAAAAAACATTCCTATTGTATGGACAATAGGCCTTGAAGAGAGGTCATAGCGAGCGCTTTTCTGCTCCAATCCTGCCATTTTTTGATTTTGCTCCCGATATTTCTTTAAAGAAAACTCTTCCATCGAGAACACTTTTACAGTTTGAATGCCGGAGAGAAAATCGATCAGAACGGAAGCAAAAGTCTCTTGATTTTTTTGCAGCTGTTTAGAAATCCGCTTCACCCTTTTTGCAAGAAAGATAATAGGATAGACAATGAGCGGAAATCCGAGAAAGATAATTAAGGACAATTGCCAAGAGGTGATGAAACAGAGCGAAAGGGTTGAAACGACTGTAAAAGGGGTTTGCAAGTAGTTCACAATGCATGCATTCAGCGCTTCTGCAACGAGTGCAGCATCTCCAACGACGCGTGAAGAGAGGCTGCCAATGTGATGTTTCTGATAGAAATCCATTGGCAGGGATTGGATGTGTTCAAAATAAGTTTGCCTCAACTCACAGCTGACTCTGATGGCGACAACGCGGGATGAAAAACGGTGGCAAAACAGCGTGATCGATTTGATTAATGCCACAAGGATGATAAACAGCGATAAGGCCTTCAAACTTGAGCTGATTGGAAGCCAATGGTCGACAACATGAGTCACCCGCTCAATAAGGTCGGCCCCTTTATATTTGCTAAGAAACAGCGTTGTATCTTGTAATGTGATTGTGCCGCTATTCGTTGGGTCGAGAGCCTGCCAACGTTCATTGACATCGCTTCGATCCACCTGCTGTTTTTTCTCTAATTTACCCTCTTGAATAGGTGCGAAAAGCTCGAAGAAATCGGGTCCTTTCCGAGTGATGATTCCTAAAGCAATCACCTCAAATTGAGAGGCAAATGTGAGGAGAATCATCGCGGAGACTGTAAAGAGGATCAAGCCTCGGTGCTGCACTCCCAACAGAGCTGTTTTTAAAAGGCGCTTCATAATTTTTCTTCTTCTTGGTACCGTCCCATCTGCCTAAACTTCATGTAGCGCTGCTCAAGCAAAAGGGGGGTTGGAATTCGCCTCAGAATGCTCATCTGTTCGAGGATAAAGGTTTTGACCTCATGGAACGTTTGATGCGGATCATGATGAGCGCCGCCTAACGGCTCAGGGATAATGGTGTCGATGATTTTTAAATCGAGGAGATTTTCAGCATTGAGTTTAAGGGCCGTTGCAGCTTCAATTTTTTTTGAAGCGTCCTTCCACAATATTGAGGCACATCCTTCAGGGGAAATCACAGTATAATAAGCATGTTCGAGCATCGCAACGACATCGCCTATTCCCATTCCTAGAGCACCCCCAGAGCAGCCTTCTCCGATGACTATGACAATAATAGGAGTTTGAATCAGACTCATCTCTTTTAAGTTTTGAGCAATGGCCCACCCCTGCCCCCGTTCTTCCGCTTCTAAAACTGGGTTCGCTCCAGACGTGTCCAACAATGAAATGATGGGGAGATTGAATTTTTCAGCTAATTTCATCAGCCGAAGCGCTTTTCTAAACCCCTCAGGATTAAGCATTCCGAAATTATGGAAGACTCGGCTTTCAGTATCGTGCCCTTTTTCTTGTCCCATGATGACACAATTGATCCCTGCTATCGTTGCCAGTCCTCCAACGATGGCATGGTCGTCTCCATAGAGACGGTCGCCCGACAGTTCGACAAACTTCTCACACATCCCCTTAATAAAATCTAGGGCATGAGGTCTGTTCGAATGACGGCAGATTAAAATCCGCTGCCAAGGAGTCAATTCCGAATAGGTTTTTTGTTTTAATTTTTCTAATTTCTGCTCGAGTTTCCGGATTTCAGTATTGAACAGAGGGGTATCTCGACTTTGTTTCTTGAGCCGTTCAATGGTTTGAATATACTCATGGATCTCTTTTTCATGCGGCAGCGTATCCAAGGCATTACCCCCCTTGTTTATGTAATCGTTCAGGGTTCAAAGCATCAGCGAGAGACGACTCAGAAAAATCACGGACGATTTCTATTGTCGTCGGCTTTGTGATCACGATGGAATAGAGTTCTTCGACATCAGGTGTTGTCAAACGAATGCAACCATCGCTTTCATACTTACCGACACTTGTCATATCTTCAACTCGCTGGCCATTGGCATCGATCTTCCATGGAGTTCCGTGCAGCCCGAATCCCTTTGCAGGAGCTGTTGTCGGTCCTAGCTCTTTGCTGAATGGAATCCACCGAGTCCCAAACACAGAAATCATATCAATTTTATTCCCTTGGTATGTTCCTGTTGTTTTTGCGTTATAGATTGCAATGCGGTCGCCAAGAGAATATTTTCCCAAAGGAGTGAGAAGCCCCGACGCTTTTGAAGGGTCAAGCCTTCCTAAGCAGACAGGGTATGTTTTCATGAGTACCGGTGCTTTTTCATCGGTGTCAACGTAAAAAAGCCACATCTTGCAGCGTGAGGTATCGACGACGAGGCTGAATTCAACATTCTTGTCTAGACGGAAGACGTTGAAACGATCCCCTTCAGCTAAATCTTGCTTGAAATAATCGGGTTTGCCGTTGAGGCTTCGCGCAATGAAGTGCCTTGACGTGTTGTAATGCGAAGCATAATCGGAAAGCCAAGCCGGACGCCCTTTCAGCCAGGGAACACGACTTTTGTAGGTGATGGTTTCCACAATTGGAAACTTTGGATCTTGTTTACTGAATAGCTCTTCAATACGGTCCACATCAGGCAGGGAAGTGACGGGCAATGAGGGAGTAGAGGAAGCAGCAGCCGGGATTTTCGGTTCAATGACAGCAGGTTTATGGACTGCTAATGCAGCAGGGGTGATCTCCTGCACCTGTTGATCCAAGGACACTTCAAGCGGAACCGATATAGAACTTGGTTGATGAGTTGCCGCGGCCGATTTTTTAAATAGTGCGGCCATGGAGATAAGCCCGAACAATGCCACTGCAATAAAAAAAAGTAACTTAGGCAACGTCATCTCCTCACTCCATTCTTAAACTTAAGGCCATGATTATAGGCTGTTCGAACCTTTTTGCCAATGCAATTTAAACACTGAGGTCCCAAGACAACATCTTCCATTTTCTCTATGACAAAATTTCTTTTATCAGTTTTAAAGTTCCCGTAGACGCATGACAAGAGGATGACTTTCCCCTAATTTTATATTGGCCAAAGGGAGAATTTCGTTTTTTGTTTGTTGAATCAATTCAGAATCGGTTAAACCCTTTAAACAATGAATCATATTTTCTATTATGATTTCCTGTGATAACTGCTGACAAATCGTTTCGCAGGAAAGTTTAAAGCTCTCTAAAAAATACTTTAAAGCCTCTTCCCAATTCCCTAAGTAATACAAAGTCCCCCCAACATTGTTTAAACTTATTCCTACTTCTGAATGCTTTTCTCCTAGAATCCTTTTTCTTATTTGCAAAGCTTTACGATGATTTTCCAAAGCTTTATCATGTTCTCTTAACTTTCCATAAGCCACTCCTCCATTGTTATAACACATTGCTAACGTCAAATTATCACCATCCTGTTGTAAAAAAGGTAACGCCTCTTCCTGATAGTCAAGAGCCTCTCGATATTGTTTTAACATTCCATATGAACTCCCCACACTACTTAAAATGATACCAAAATACTGATCGCCACTCTCTAGAACTGTTCGACACAATCCTAATGCTTCTAAGTTAAGCCGCAACGCCTCTTCATACTTTCCAATATGAATACAAGTATTTCCCAAACCATTTAAAGACTTCACGATCGACATTATCCTTTCCTTTAACAATTCGGGAGAAAGTTCGCTCTTTTGTTTTTCGAGTAACTCTTGAGAATGCCGCACTGATTGACTCTGATACGCATAAGCTTGTTCACAATCCCCTATTACCACATAGATACTCCCCAAATTTTTTAAAGCTAATCCTACAGCCGGATGTTTTTCTCCAAAAATCTCTTTACGTAACTGCAATATCTCCTCTTCAATTGGCAAAAGAGCACTGAACTGCTTTAATTGAAGAAGATTTTTTTCGATTGATTCTAATTCTTGTAAACGACGAATTGAGCCAGTTAACCTCATAAGATCGATTCCTATTTGATGAAGTGAATGACAGAACTGACCGCTGTCTCTTTGTTCTTCTCGAGATCTTTTCGTTCGATAGCCAGAAATGGGTGAGCTCGAAGATGAGGATGAGCTCGAAGACGAAGTTAAACTTGAGGCACTTGAAGGGTGCAAAGATGATGCTGGCAAGACCAACGACTTTTTACCCAATGAATCGGTTGAGACGGATGAAGTCTCTTGACTAATCGAGGGTCCTGAATGCCTGATTGGACTTTGGCCAATGAGTTTTACCCATTTAATTTTCTCGTTTTTAAGACATGGAACATACCCTAAGCTGATGAGTCTTGGAATCTGTTTTTCAATAGATAAGGATTCATTTAAATCTTTGAAAACCGATAGACTCACTACATAAGTCCCTTTTAAAACTTGGTCCACAAAGTATTCCCCAACAACCGACTTACCGTCATGAGATTGTAAAAATTTGAAGACACTGCTTCCAATTTCGTAACGTCCAAGTTCCATATGAAACCTCTTTAATTTGATGTGAGATCTCGTTCTCACTTTTATTTTCGTATAATGTAATAAGTTGAAAACATTATTCTAATAGAATCGTTTAGATTTCAATCAAATTCGATGTACTAGAAAAAGATGTTCCAAAATTCTCTCAAATCCAAGTTTTTTTTCCAAGCAATTACTCTCTTTATTTTTCTTTATCACCCCTCTCCTTGATCTATTCGTATTACATCTTTAATATTTGATGAAAAAACAAAAAAATCCAAACAGTAAAATATAAAAATTGAATTAAAAAAAATTTATTCTGATTTCATATGCCCTAATTGCCAGAAAATAGCCCACTCGCATACCTCGTTCCACTCTGTATGGAGCTTCATCAACGACGCATATTTGCGAGGAATCGCGCATTCGGCGGCGGTTTTGAGGTCCTCTAAATAAAAGAACCGATTTTCCAGTTATAGTGTTTTTCTTTGGGCGAGAGGGAATACGCAATCAAGAAATTGGCTCCCCAGAAATTGCGGGTCCCAGCCAATGGGATAACCGTCATCGCCCCATCTTCGAAAGGTGTTGCTTCGAGATCCAGCTTAGATTCTTGCCCTTCCAACACAATTTTGTGCATCTCTCCTTCATATCTTTCAAGCGTATTTGGTTTAAGAGAACAGCCGCCAATTTGACAGCTGGACGCCTTGACGAAAAAGCTGAAAACAACAGAATCCCACCCTTCTAAACTCATGAAAGTCGTTTTCAAATTGAAGGTGGAATTCTTATATTCTTGGACGATATCGATCCAGATGCCTCGAAATAATCCCATTCCAAAAGACGTTGCTGCCGGCTGATCGACAAGGCGTGCACACCCTTTTAGTGAGAAGCTATGAGCCCGCCAGTCGACAAACGTTTTCCGGGCGCCATGATCCGATAAAACATTCCCCTCTATGCCAAAACCCCGGCAATCCTCAAGCGGCAGATATTGTGGTCCGTAATTAATGATCTCAACATCCCCTTGGCGCAAGCTCCCCAAACCAGTATGCTCTCCATGCAAAGTACAAATGACGTGTTGACGTTTCTTGCGGCATCCAACGAGAGCTGTTGATGGGTCGTGAATATGATCTGCCAAATCGGTTGAAGAAAATGGAGTTGATGGAAACTGAAATAACCATCTCTCCAACAATGGCCAAAGAGGGTGAAGAGGCTCTAAATAACGGCTCTCTTCTTTCATTAATCTCTCAATGGATGCTGTTGCAGCATTTTCAAAAACAACATTTTTGTCCAATAGGCTTGCGACTCTAAACAACAGATAACTGAGAACGAGAAAACTCGGATTTGAGCCATCTTGTTCTCTCACAAACAATCCTGCCAGGGGAACAGCATCAGCGTCAAGGGTATTCGTTTGCCAATGAGCCATCCGAAGCGTGTGTTCTTTGAGGTCATCGCGCTGTGTGAGAAGAGCGAGGACTCCCAAAAAAATCCCATATTCAAAATGCTGAGGGGTGAACGGGAGCGATAGCCATGGGCGATACTCATATAAGTCGATTAAAGCAGCGCCGCCAGGGAGAAGATGTGTTCCAGTCGCGGGAATGGGTATTCCAACCAAAGCATGGTTCAAAGCAACGACAGACCGAAAGTATTGGGATTGGTGATTCCACGGCTTCGCTTCATAAAACCTAATTCGATTCTCCATCTCATCTAAACCGGAGCCGGAAAGTTTACAAAGAAAATTGACAGCAAGGAGCTCTTTCCAATTTAACATGGCAGTTTCTTCGGACAGAAGGGGTTCCTTCCAAATCAGCCCTTCATCGATAATTTCTCGAGATGGGCATTCCTGCCTATCGAAAAACTTCTTTACAGCTTCGTCAAAAGGTGAAAAGGGATGGCTCTGCTGCTGGTAAATCGCTTGAAGCAATGGGCAATCCATGAGATTGATTCCAAATCAGTGTCACTGTAAAATTCCAAGATAAAGATATCATTTAAGATGATCAGACTCAAGGAGAAAAGCCAGAATTCAGTTGAATATCTGAGCTTTTCCAACGATCAAAATTCAGCGAATCTTGAAAGAGAACATAATGTTTTGTTCATGCCGGGTTTTAGTATAGCCGTCGCATTGTCTAAAGGGAAATAGGAGAGAGAGGTTAAGAAGAAGAGCAAGTCAGTCGGTGAGGAAGGTCGGAAATTGAGGGGTAGTATGTCAAGTATTTCGATTTATGTAGAAAAAGTGCTAAACACCCAAGTTATCTTCGATAAGAATAATCTTTATCTTATAATCCTCTTTGGATTTAAACCTCAGATTCAACGTATTGATCTGTTTCAACGACACAGCGCATTTTCTTCCCAGGGGTAAATTTTACCGCTAACCGCGCAGGGATAACAATGGGTACAGTGGCATTTTTTGGATTTCTCCCAATTTTCTGCTTTCTTTCGACAACTTCAAAAACTCCGAATTCACGGAATTCAAGACGCTCGCCTTGTGACAAGCAATCTGTAATTTTGTCTAGAAAGGCTTGAATCACATGACGTACATCGTTTGGATGAATTCCCTTATCTTGCGAGATGGAATTTATCAACTTCTTTTTTGTCGTGGTATTCTTCTTACTACTACTTGTTGCCATAGCTTAGGACTCCTTCCTTTTGCTCTTTTTTCATGAAACAAAGACGCCTCACAGATCCTTTCTATTAGAAACGAAAAAACCTATGAATATTCATCTTATTAAACAACTTACACGAATGTCTATAATTTTTCAGACAATCGATCTACAAAATTATCACTTCACTTTGGTAAATAAAAAATTTTCAACACACTTTAATGATATGGAATTCCCTATTGAATTCAAGTTATTTTCACTTGCCATACACTCTGACAAGAACCTTATTTTTTTTTCCGGCCGAAAGCAAAATCAACCGATTATCAATCAATGCATTAGGGGTTATAACATAATTTTCATCTATAATTTTTTCATTATTGAGATAGACACCGCCGTTGCGAATCAACCTTTTTGCTTCCCCTTTACTCGATTGAAGACCTACCTCAGTTAAGAGATCCACTAATTTTTTTCCTAATAACGATTCACGATCGATCTCTTTGCTTGGCATATCACCAGCAAGGCTTTCTAAAATTTCTGGATTAAGGGTAGCTTCTGAACCTGGAGCAACGCCCTGAGTCACTCTCATAGCTGTCTGTAATCCATTTTCACCATGAACGATGCGGGTGACTTCTTCTGCCAGACGTTTTTGGGCTGTTCGTGGAATATAGTCTGACTCACCCATCAGCCGTTCATAACGACGGATCTCCTCCATTTCCATAAACGTAAGCATTCTCATTAATTTAATCACATCTGCATCCTCTACGCGGACGAGATACTGATAAAACTCATAAACAGATAACTTATCGGAGGAGAGCCAAATCGCTCCTTGCTCTGATTTGCCAAATTTCTGTCCATCACTCCGGGTGATAAGAGGAAAAGTGATCCCATATGAGGATTTGCCGAGTTCTTTACGGATGAGCTCAATCCCTGCTGTGATATTTCCCCATTGATCGCTCCCCCCTAGTTGTAAAACCACTTGATGGTTCTGGTAGAGGTGTAAAAAATCGTAGCCCTGCAAAACTTGATAAGAAAATTCGGTAAAGCTCATCCCCTCTTCAGACTGCAGACGTGCTTTTACACTATCCTTAGCAAGCATCGGTCCTAAACGAAACAACTTCCCAACATCGCGTAAGAATTGAATGAACGAAAAATCTTTGAACCAATCGAAATTGTTTATGATTTGAGCTGATGCAGTGGGGTGGGAAAAATCGAGGATGGCGCTTAAATTTTTTGTTATTCCTATAAGGTTAGATTCTATCGTTTTTTCATCTAAGAGCTGTCTTTCAGAATTTTTTCCAGAGGGATCTCCAATCATCCCAGTCGCACCTCCAACGATGGCATAGGGGCGATGACCGAACCGCTGGAACCAGGCAAGCCCCATCATTCCGACAAGATTGCCGAGATGTAAACTGTCTGCAGTAGGATCAAAACCACAATAGACATTGATAGATTGCTGAGTTAAACGTCGAATTTCTTCACTGGTCAACGCTTCGATGAAGCCTCGTTCTTCCAATGTTTCAATAATATTTTTCATATCCTTAAGCACTAAATTGTTATAGTTTTTGAATAACAAAAACGTCAAAAAACCGTTTGAATAGGGCGTGGACATTGTCGTATTGTGTCGATTTTCTGTCAACTTCATACAAAGCCGATGGAAAAATAATTGATCTTAAAGGACTAAAACGGATTCTCAATATCAATAAAATGAGTTTGAACAGAAAGCTGATGATTGAGATATTCTGCAAGCGCAGAAGGACCGATCCGTTCCGTGGCCGAATGTCCCAATGCAAAAAAATCTATCCCTTCTTCCAACGCTTGATGCCACGCCGGTTCATCAAAACTGCCAGTAATAAAGGCATCGATCCCGTTTGCGGCAGCTTCTCCAACAAGTCGATACCCACTTCCTGAAACTAGTGCAACGTTTTGGATGGGTCTACGCGCACCCCATGCACATGTGGCAGGATGTCGATAATAGGATTCAATTTTTTTCTGAAGTTCCTCACTCGAACATAAGTCAACTTGCCCCATAACTCCAATGGGAACGCCATTGACATAACCAAAAGGCTGTAAATTCTTCCAACCTAAATCTAGTGCGGCTCTCCAATTATTTCCTAGAGAATGATGAATGTCTAAAGGTAAGTGATAGGCGAATAAAGAAATTCCATGCTCCAGGAGTAAAGACAGTTTTTTCCTTTTAACTCCTTGAATGACATAACTATCCCGCTGCCAAAAAAGGCCATGATGAACGATGAGGACATCAACATTCTGCTCGACTGCTACTTCAATGGTAGATAAGCTCGCTGATACTGCCGTTGCAATTTTCAGAACTTGGCTTTTCCCCTCTACTTGCAAACCATTTGGACAATGATCTGTCAATCCATTGCTTGGCAATAATTCGTCTAGAAACTTTGATAATTCGTTTAAGTCCATATCCGCCTCCTCCATTGAGAGATTGAAGATATCACTAACCCTCTTCCGGATCAATATGCAAGTTCCCCCTGCATCACGCATGCCCGATTGTCCCTTATCCTTTCGTGCCCGTGCCCCTGCCCGGGCACGGGCACGAATGGTCTTAGTCTGATGCGTATTAGGATTCACAAGCATCAGCAGCTTGGGCGCTGGCTGGACGTAGGCGCGATTAGATTGCAGTTAAAGAAGTGGTTATGTTATACCGGCGTCTAGGAAGAATCGGTAAAGTTAGGTTAAAATGGCAAGAACAAAGACCTCAAATGATACAGCAAAAAAATCCGCCGGTTATGCTGCAGCAAATCTTATTGAAGAGGGTATGTTGGTAGGCCTTGGGACTGGTTCGACAACTGCATTTTTTCTTGAAGCTTTGGCAAAACGCTGTCGGGATGGACTCTCTATCCATGCTGTCGCCACGTCTCAGAACTCTTTGCAGAAGGCGCAGATTGCTGGAATCCCTTTATTAGACTCGGATGCTGTTGATTCTCTCGATCTGACTGTCGATGGCGCAGATGAACTGGACCCTCATAAGAATATGATTAAAGGAGGGGGAGGGGCATTACTAAGAGAGAAGCTGGTAGCATTAGCCAGTAAGGAAATGGTGGTGATCATCGACGAGAGCAAACTAGTCAAACAGTTAGGAGGAGCTCCCCTCCCAGTAGAGATCGTTCGCTTTGCTTGCAAGACAACAATCAAAAGGCTAGAAGCAATAGGTTATGAAGGGACGATCCGTTTCAAAGAATCGGGAGATTTATTCATCACTGATAATGGAAATTACATCTTCGATATACACATTCACAGTGCTATCAACGAGCCTGAAAAGGAACATGAAAAAATTAAACTTATTCCAGGAGTTGTTGAGACTGGCCTCTTCTTCCATATCGCAGGGAGAGTCGTTGTTGGATATCAAAATGGAAATGTCACAATTCTTACATAGGAAATACGGACAAGGAAAATGGAATCAGAATTATTACAACTTTCATTTGACAAGATCATGCAGACGAAGACCTACACTGTCATTATCTTAAAAGGACAAGAGAAGCGATTTGCTATCTATACTGAACCTAATGTTGGTAAAACGTTGCAGATGATTCTGACAGAAGTCGAGAGTACTCGTCCTCAAACACATGAACTCATAGACAAAATCTTCAAAGGCACCGAAATCCGCGTCAAGCAGGTTGTCATCTACGACGTACAAGACACAATCTACTATGCACATCTTTTTTTAGAACAAGACCTAGGCGATATCAGACACATCATAGAAATCGACGCTCGGCCCAGCGATTCCCTTATTTTAGCTCTAACTGGCAATGCCCCGATTTACTGCACAAAAGAAGTTCTTGAAAAAACAATCCCTGTTGAGGAGTAATCCAAGAGGAAATAGAAACACAGAGGGTAAACATAGAGAATAATCAATTAACGCAGGCATCGAAAGGCACAGAATAAATAGATATCTCTCCGTGCCCTCTGTCTCTGTGTTTTAATTAATAATTGATATAAAATTTGTTATTAGCTAATTCAATGATAGATTCAACAGCTCTCTCAGCATCATCGCCTTCAGCCTCAATTTTTATTTTAGCCCCTTTAACCGCCCCAAGCATTAAGATCCCTAACAGCGATTTAGCATTCACTGAGTGCTTATGATAAGTCAGTAAGACGCGGCATCGAAATGAACCTGCGCATTTAACTAATTCTGTTGAAGGACGGGTGTGAAGCCCACGGTCATTTTGGACTATAAACTTTCCTTTTGCAATTGGTTTCTTAGGAAGTTCATTTACCATCGCGTTTTATCCTCTAATCCAATATCCTTATCGATGAGATGCTGGTATAATGGGTCTGAGAATTTAATAGCAAACTTTTTCTGAAAAATGGGGGTTATCGCATGAAAAAAAGAAGTGATGTCGCAGTAGAAGATCGTTGGAACGTTGAGTCCTTATTTTCTTCACAAACTTCTTGGAAACAATCAGTCAAGGATCTGATTAAAGACCATAAAGAAAAACACAATTGGCCCATGCTCCATTCTTACATGGGAACTCTAAATCAAGGGCCTGAGCAATTAAAAAAAGCACTGGAACTATTCCTTGGAATCGATAGGCAGATATCCAAACTCTACACGTATGCTCATCTTCGGCATGACGAAGATATTGCCAATTCAGAATACAAAAAAGACTATGAAAAAATCACCACCCTTGCCCATTCTTTCGCTGAAGAGTCTGCATGGTTTCAACCAGAGCTGCTCTCTCTTCCCGAATCAACACTTAGCCATTATCTCGCCTCTCCTCTTCTTGCCGATTACCACTTCTTTCTAGAAAAGATGATGCGGTTAAAGAAACACACCTTATCACCTGAGAATGAAAAGCTCATCGCTCTTGCAGGACAGTCTCTCCAAACTCCATCCAAAGCTTTTAGTGCAATTAACGATGCAGATTTTAAATTTGGTGAGGTCTCTGACAGCAGCGGCGCCTCTAAACCACTCTCACATGCCACTTACGCTCTTTATATTCGCGATCATGATCGCCAGCTGCGGAAAAATGCCTTCAATAAATATTGTACTCAATACGAAAAATATGAGAATACGCTCTGCGAATTGTTAAATGGACAAGTGCAAAGCCATCTTTTTCAAGCGCGCTCACGCCATTACCCTTCCTGTTTAAATGCTGCGCTTTATCCGAAAAATATTGAAACGAGTGTTTTTCATGCTCTTGTTCAGGCTGTTCATGATCGCCTAAACGTTCATCACCGCTATATGGAAATCCGCAAGCGAGTGCTCAACCTGAAAGAACTGCATCACTACGATATCCACGTTCCTCTGACCCAAGCTGTCGACATCCGCATGTCCTATGAAGAGGCTGAAGATCTAGTGATCGAATCTGTCCACCCTTTAGGAGTTGACTATCAAAATGAGTTACGACGTGGACTCAAACAGGGCCGATGGGTCGATCGATATGAAAATGAAAACAAAAGATCAGGTGCTTATTCCAGCGGCTGTTATGATAGCATGCCCTATATTTTGATGAATTATAAAGGGATCTTACGGGATGTCTTCACATTAGCCCATGAGGTCGGTCATAGCATGCACAGCTTCTATAGCTGCAAGCACCAGCCTTACCACTATAGCGACTACACAATCTTCTTAGCTGAGGTCGCCTCCACTTTTAATGAAGATCTCCTGACGCGGCTTCTTATTGAACGCAGTCAAAGTCGAGAGGAAAAGATTTTTCTCATCAACCAAAAGATCGAAGATATCCGTGGGACTCTCTTCCGCCAGACCATGTTTGCAGAGTTTGAACTGATGATTCACCAATATGTTGAAGAGCAAATTCCTTTGACGCCTGATCTATTAAAAAAAGAGTATGTCAAATTGAATCAAACGTATTTCGGACCCGCTTTAGTCAGCGACCCTGAAATCGCCATCGAATGGGCCCGCATTCCCCATTTCTACTATAATTTCTATGTTTACCAATATGCAACAGGAATCAGTGCCGCTTTAGCGCTCGCGAACAAAGTCGTCAAAGGTGGGGAAAAAGAGCGGGAAGCTTATCTCTCCTTCCTCAAAGGAGGGTCGAGCAAGTACCCCATTGACATGCTTAAAATGGCTGGCATCGACATGACGACGCCAGAACCTATCCATGCTGCCATCGACTATTTCGATCGCCTGCTAACGGAATTAGAGGAACTCCTCTGAGCGCTTAGCACTTCATTAAGATTAGTGCTAATTTTAGTGCTAATTTAATTGCGCAAAAATCGGCGCTGAGTTATTCTCTAGCCTTTGAAATAACCCTAACTAGGAGATTATCTATGACACAAGCTCAAGCCACTTCCCAAGCTATTAAGCTAAAACCTCTTGGAAACAGAGTTCTCGTTCGCCGATTAGCGGCAGAAGAGAAGCTTAAAGGAGGAATCATCCTTCCTGACACTGCGAAGAAAAAGCAAGAACAGGCTGAAGTTGTTGCCGTTGGCCTAGGGAAAAAAGATAAAAACGGCGCCCTCATCCCCATGCCTGTCAAGCTCGGTGATATTATCTTAATGGAGAAATACTCAGGTCAAGAAGTCAGTTTAGACGGTGAAGAATTTGTCATTCTCCGCGCCGATGACATTGTGGCAATTGTCGAAAAATAATGGATAAAACAGGAGATTTTTATGGCTGCAAAAACGATTAAATTCAAAGAAGATGCTCGTCAGAAGATCCTTAAGGGAGTCCGCACTCTAACAGATGCTGTTAAAGTGACATTGGGCCCTAAAGGACGCAACGTCATTATCGATAAGTCTTACGGTACTCCGCACATCACAAAAGATGGTGTCACAGTGGCTAAAGAGATTGAACTCGAAGATAAATTCGAGAATATGGGTGCTCAAATGGTGAAAGAAGTCGCAAGCAAAACTGTTGATAAAGCTGGCGATGGAACAACGACGGCTACAGTCCTTGCTGAAGCCATCTATTCTGAAGGTCTCCGCAATGTTGCTGCAGGGGCGAATCCGCTGGACTTGAAACGAGGAATGGAAAAAGCGTTAAAAGTGGTAGTCCAAGACCTTGAAAAAAGAAGCAAGAAGATCGAAACCCGCCAAGAAATTGCCCAAGTTGCCACAATTTCAGCCAATAACGATAGTGAAATTGGCGAAATCATTGCACAGGCAATGGAGAGAGTAGGGCGTGACGGCACGATCACAGTCGAAGAAGGCAAAGGCTTTGAGACAGAACTCGACGTTGTAAAAGGAATGAAATTTGACAGAGGTTACCTCTCTTCCTACTTCATGACCAACGCAGAATCGCAAGAATGTGTTTTAGAAGATGCCTATGTGTTGATTTATGAAAAGAAGATTTCTTCGATTAAAGAGATCATCCCTCTTCTTCAAGCGATTGTGGAAACGGGCCGTCCGCTCTTGATCATCGCAGAAGATGTTGAAGGTGAAGCTTTAGCAACACTCGTTGTCAATCGGATCCGCGCAGGATTGAAGGTGTCAGCAGTCAAAGCTCCTGGCTTTGGCGATCGCCGCAAAGCGATGCTGCAAGATATCGCTATTGTCACTGGTGCAGAAATGATCAGCGAAGAGCTTGGCTATAAGCTGGAAAATACAACGATTGAACAGCTTGGGCGCGTCAAAAAAGCGATATCGACAAAAGATGATACCACTCTCGTCGAAGGAGCTGGAGACAAAGCAGCGATTCAAGACCGTGCAGCTCAAATTAAGCGACAAATTGAAGAAAGCACTTCTGACTACGATAAAGAGAAGTTGCAAGAGCGGCTGGCTAAACTTGTCGGCGGTGTTGCCGTCATCAATGTCGGCGCAGCCACTGAGCTGGAAATGAAAGAGAAAAAAGATCGTGTAGACGATGCTCAAAGAGCGACTGCTGCTGCTGTTGAGGAGGGAATCCTCCCAGGCGGAGGCACTGCTTACATCCGCGCTATCCCTCTTGTCAACCAGTTGGCTGATAAGTTAGAAGGCGACGAGAAGACTGGAGCAAGGATCTTAGCTCGCATCTTGAGCTCTCCCCTCCGTCAAATTGCAGAAAATGCAGGACAGGAAGGAGCGATCATCGTTCAGCAGGTTGAAACCATGGGAGAACGATTTGGCTATAACGCCTTGACAGGCGAATATGTCGATATGATCTCTGCAGGAATCCTCGACCCGACCAAAGTGGTCCGCTGTGCACTTGAAAACGCTGTTTCAATTGCTGCATTGCTGCTGACTACAGAGGCCATTGTTGCAGACATCCCTGAAGAGAAAGCTGCTTCAGCTGGTGCTCCAATGGGGATGGATTACTAATCCGACCAAGCCCCAAAGCAGGGAGTTGTGAGAAATCACACTCCCGCTCAACACACGATCGGCAGAGTTGTGAAAAAAACAAAACAAGACTCATCGACAGAAAAAAATATTTTACTCTTACAGGAGATAGGAAAGCATTCTCCAGTTTCAGTAGAAGAAGTCTTGCATATTCTATCTGGAAAAGGACAATCGTTAATCCTTCTCTTCTTATGCCTGCCTTTTTGCCAACCTCTTCAAATTCCGGGATTATCAACTCCATTTGGAATCGCCATTGCCTTTATAGGCTTAAAGATGGCGTTAGGAAAGTATGTATGGCTACCAAAGGCCATTCTCAAAAGAACAATAACTCCAGAGACTTTGCAGAAAATTACGGCGAGCATTCTTTGGATGTTAAAAAAATTGAAATCTTGGGTTTATCCTAGACTATCTTGGTTGTGCAATTATCCACTCTTTCAAATCATCAATAGCACAGTGATTGTGATCATGGGGATTTGCCTAGCATTACCAGTGCCTCTTCCCTTTTCAAATCTGATAGCTGCCTGGTCGATACTTCTCTTCGGATTGGGATTGTTAGAAGACGACGGACTCTTTATCCTCTTCGGCTATCTTGCTTCTTCAATAACACTAATATATTTTATCTCAGCAGCATTTTACTTCATAACATTCACTTTCTAACAGAATGAATACACAAGAAAAAAGCAAAAATTGGTGGCTTCAGTCAAAACAAGAAATTAGTCACAATCTCAATACCGATTCGGATCGGGGATTGAGTCCACATGAAGCTCAAAAACGATTAGAAAAATTTGGGCCAAATCAACTGACAGAGACAAAAAGATCATCTTCTCTTCATCTTCTTCTTGATCAATTTTCCAATTCTATTGTTTGGATATTGATTGCTGCAGCAATCATTGCCGGCATCTTAGGAGAATGGATAGATTCTATAGCAATTATTGCGATCATTATTCTTAACGCATTCCTGGGATTCTTCCATGAGTATCGAGCTGAACAATCTCTCGCAGCTTTAAAGAAATTGGTCAACCCCACGTCTAAAATTATGCGCGATGGAAAATTACAAACGCTTCCCTCAAAAGATATTGTCCCGGGTGATCTAGTTCTCATTGAGGCAGGCGATCGTATTCCTGCCGATGGCAGATTCATTCAGTCATTTGGATTGTCGACGCAGGAATCTGCCCTCACAGGAGAATCAATACCTATTCATAAAACAGCAAACCCTCTTCTGGAAACATGTGAGCTATCAGTTGGTGATAAGAAAAACATGGGTTTTCTCGGTACAATAGCTCTGAGCGGAAAAGGTTACATGATTATCACTGAAACAGGCACTCACACTGAACTAGGTAAAATCGCTTCACTTTTGCAAATCGACAATGAAGAGCAAACTCCTTTTCAAATCCGTTTACAAAAAATTGGGGTTCGCCTTGTATGGTTTTGTTTAGGGATTGTGAGTCTTGTTTTTGCTTTGGGCTTTTTAAAGGGAACCCCTTTAATAGAAAATTTCCTCATTTCAATTAGCCTTGCTGTTGCAGTTATTCCAGAAGGACTCCTAGCTATTGTCACAATAGCCTTGTCCATTGGTGTACATAAGATGGCGAACCGCAATGCATTAGTTCGTCGACTGCCATCTATCGAAACGTTAGGATATACAACAGTCATCTGCACAGATAAAACAGGAACCCTCACCCAAAATGAAATGGCTGTACGGTCAATTTGGATTAATCAAACTTTCATTGATGTGACTGGAACCGGTTATCATCCTGAAGGAAACTTTGAAATTAACCACATCGCCATCAATCCCAATCATATTCCTGGACTTCTCACAGCACTAAGAATTGGAGTCCTTTGCAACAGCGCAGATTTACATCAAGTCCACAAGGATTCAAAGATTTGGGAAATCTCTGGAGATCCAACCGAAGGGGCTTTGCTCTCAGTTGCAGGGAAGGCCAATCTATTTAAGCAAGACCTGGACCGAGAAAATCCCCTTCTGTCAGAAATCCCCTTTGACTCTGAGAGAAAAAGGATGAGTATGATTCGAACAACCCCTACAGGGATCACGCTCTTTATAAAAGGTGCTGTGGATTCAATACTAGCCCATTCAACATCTATTCTTCTGAATGAGGAAATACATCCTCTAACAATTGAGCTTAAAAAAAATATTTTAGATGCCAATGCTTATCTTGCAAGCCAAGCTCTTCGAGTTCTTGCTGTGGGGTATCGTCCAATACCGCAAGATGCTGAAATCGCACATTCTCTGGAAGATCACCTGATTATAGTTGGACTGATCGCCATGATGGATCCACCTAGGCCTGAAGTCAAGAAATCGATTGAAATCTGCGGCAAGGCAGGAATTGTAACAGTGATGATCACTGGCGATCATAAAGATACAGCTGTTGCCGTGGCTAAGGAGCTTAATTTATTAAAAAATGATTCTACTGTCGTGACAGGGGCCGAACTCGATCAAATGGATGAAAATTCCCTGAAAAACCGCTTACAAAATATTGCTATTTATGCACGGACATCAGCCATACATAAATTGAGAATCGTACATGCCTGGAAGTCGTTAGGAGCTATTGTGGCTATGACAGGAGATGGAGTAAATGATGCACCAGCCCTCAAGGAAGCTGATATCGGCATCGCCATGGGAATAACAGGAACAGATGTAACAAAAGAAGCTTCTGATATTGTCATCTCTGACGATAATTTTGCGTCTATTGTCAGCGCCATTGAAGAAGGGCGCGGGATTCAAGATAACATTACAAAATTTGTGTGTTATTTAGCCTCCTCAAACATTGCTGAGATCCTTGTTGTTCTGATGGGAATGATCGTTGGTTTTACCGATTTCTCTGGCAACCCTTTCGTTCCTCTTTCTGCAGTGCAAATTCTCTGGATCAATTTAGCTTCTGATGGCTTTCCAGCTATTGCAATTGGCCTCGACCCTATTGATCCAAAAGGAATGGAAAAATCTCCGAAAAAACCTTCCGACCCCATTATTCCTCGAAAAAGATCAGCTCACCTGCTTCTGCTCAGTGTAATAATTGCAATTGGAACATTAGCCGCCTGCTATTTTGGAATCCATCAAAGCGGTGAACTTGCTCAAACGATGGCTTTTACGACGCTCGTCATCTTAGAACTCATGGCAGTACAAATCATCAGAGCACCATACAATGTCAACATTCTTTCAAATCCTTACATCATTGTGGCAATGGGAATTTCTTTTCTATTACAACTGCTCATTGTTTATACTCCTTTTTTACAGGGTATCTTTCACACGGTGCCATTACATTCAACAGAATGGGTAATCATCTCTGCAATAACAGTCATCGCATGGATTCTATGTATGCTCACAAATCGTGTTTTAAAGACCCGTACTTGAAGAACTGTCAGAATTGGTCGTGGTCGAAGAACTGCTACTTGGAAATGAAGTTATTTCAGTAATACTCTTTCGATATGCAACTAATGCACGAATTTGACTAGCTGTAAAATGATTGAGTCTTTGAGGGACTGCTGCCGTTGCCTCGCTGCTCTGGTGATTGGATTCTTGAGAGATGACTATCTTTGCCTCGTCGGGAAGTTTTTCATAGTTTTGAGCGACGCCCCAATCATCCAACCGCTTGATCCGAGAGTATTTTCCATCTAAAATGATTCCTATTTCTTCTTTTGGCAAGTGGTGCAAATTGATCTCTCTAGTTTGAGAGTCTGATAAATCATCATACAAAACAGCGATCAGCGAAGGCATCAACGTTCTGACGTCAAGTGCCATTATTCTCGATCTATCTACCATCTTTATTAGATTGGGATTTTGTCGAAAATGTCGTTCAAGTTGTTCAAGAGCAAACCGCCACAGCCCAATTTCTCTTACTGTCTCTTCACCCAATGAAGAAAGAGAAAATCGCTGCAAAAGTGTATCTTCAAAATCTCTGATCATTGGTATTGGTATTCGTTGTAGACTTGCTTCTAGTCCTCCAAACTCCACATGAGGGAGTAAATCCCCTCGACCACTGATAAACTGAATCAATTCATTGTCATCAAAAAACCCTAAGTTGATTTGACCAAGAAGGCCGAATTCGTACAATCTTGCTATCCCAATTGCAATCAACCGTCGCGGACCAACCGACCAGATTGCAGAATTAAATAGAGAAGAAGACACACTGATGCCACCGTCTTCAAAAATTGGGTCATTGATCATGGGTAATATTTCGACGACCTGCTCCCGAGAGAGGTTTGAAAAGTTCTGGATTGGTATCCTTGCAAGATTCGCCTTTACGGTAGGAACAGGAACGTCGCTCAGAAATTGAGGATAACGGTCTGTAAAGCTAAACACACTCGCAAGTGATAAAACAGCGCTGCTTTCGATCAAATTGGGGACTAAATCTTGTCGATCTCCAATAAATAGCATCCATTCATCGGGGTGAAACATTCCCAAGTGCACTTGTCCAAGGAGGCCAAACTCATGCAACTTTCCGATTCCGATGGCAAGCAGCCGCTGCGCTCCAGGAGAATTCCGATGAGTGGTCAAAGAAGAGGGGTTTGCATTCTCCGAGGGTGAACTCGCTTCTCCCGAAGGAGGATTTGCATTCTGTTCAGAAGAGCTTGCACTCTGCGAAAGGGCCTCATTGAGAACAGGAGCATTGATATGAGGCAATATCGCTGCGACTTGCCCTTGAGAAAGGTTCGATAAATTTGCAATAGGGATTCTAGAAAGGTTGGCCTGTATCGCTTCAGGTGTTATCCTGCTCAGGTATTGAGGAAAACGGTCTGCAAAGTCAAATACACTCTCATTTTGTGAGGAAGCAATGCTCCCGATAAGGCTGGGGATTAAATCCTGCCGATCCCCAATAAATTGCATCAATTCATCAGGATGAAACATTTCCAAGTTCACGCGACTCAGGAGGCCGAATTCGTGTAACCTTGCGATCCCGATGGCAAGCAGCCGCTGCGCTCCAGGGGAATTCCGATCTCTAGTCGAGGAAGGTGACTCAGATGAAGCGCTTGCATCCCTCGAAGAAGGAGATGTAGAAGTGTTCCCTTGCCCCTCATCTGGAAGAGGAGCATTGATAGTAGGTAATATCGACGCAACTTGCACTTGAGAAAGCTGTGAAAGATTCGCAATAGGTATTCTAGATAGGTTTGTCTGTATCGTTTCAGTCTCAACTCGACTCAAAAATTGAGGATAACGGCTTAAAAAAATAAACAAACTCTCATTTTGCTGCCCAGCAGTATTTCGTTCGATAAGGAGAGAAAAAAGCCTCTCTTGATCGTTCACCCTTCCTAATTCGGGCACCTGACGGCAAGAAGATAGGCATGTGTAAAGAGATGTGTCAATACGGTTAAGGAGGGTGCGATAGGTCGACTCAAGTTGACCCGCGAATAACCATTTATAGAGCCAGCAGTGAACTGTGTTATATCTCTGATACTTCTTTATTACCCTAGATCGGAGCTTGCAAAGAAGTGTTAGATCATTTGGATCGGCAGATGGAGACCTGCTTAAATCTGCTGACATCTGTTCAAAAACTGAAGTCAGATGGCTTTTCTCTCTGAAACAGGAATAGTCATCTCGACGTTTCCACGTGATCGTCCCTGTCGATCGATTGATTACCCATAAACAACGAGCGCCATGTGCTAAACGAGCAACCCATGGCGCAACCACTGATGAAGAAACAGACTGTTGCATAGCATTGATAAGGGCTCCATCCCTTTGAGGTGTTAAACGTCGGTGCCTATTGGGAGCGGTTTGACAGAACTAACGTCATCAGTTCCGCTGTTTTCCACAATGACTTGTGCATTCTTTTGATTTTCAGTGTCTTCGAGAAATGTCTGTGTCTCTTTGACTAAAACCCGGGACAAAGCAATCAAAGCGATAAGATTCGGAATCACCATCAATCCATTGCTGATATCAGCAAAATGCCAAGCGGTGTGCATCTGCAGTGCAGCTCCAGGAATGACAACCAAGGCAAAAAGCAACCGATAGGCAATAATGAATCGAGAGCCAAATAGATATTCACAACATTTTTCTCCATAGTAACACCATGCCAAAATCGTTGTGTAAGCAAAAAGAACTAATCCAATGATGACAATGTATTCGCCGCCATAAATATGGGAATTAAAAGCTGTAATCGCCATTGAAGCACCGCTTAATGGAACACCAGCTTCTGTTGTCGCACCCATAACCCTTGTCACAGCTAACACCAAACCTGTCATCGTACAGATAATCAACGTAGAGATCAATGCGCCAGTCATCGTGATCAATCCTTGCCGTGCAGGACTATCCGTCCGAGCTGCTGCTGCTGCTATCGATGAAATGCCGAGACCAGCTTCGTTAGAGAAAACACTCCGCGCCACCCCCATCTGAATCGCCATCACCATCGTGGAACCTAGAAATCCACCCGTTGCTGCCTGACCATTCCACGCGCTATGAAAAATCAACATAAAAGCGTCTGGGATATAGGAAAAATTAACCGCAATAATGTAACAAGCAGCTCCAATGTAAAGGAGCGCCATCATTGGAACCAAGACCCCTGCCACCTGGCCAATGGTCTTTACCCCGCCTAAAACAACGGCTGCAATCAAGAAAAATAGAATCGTCCCCGTGATAAGGGGGTCGACCTTCCAGACGTGATTAATTCCATCAGCAATCGAATTCGCTTGAACTAAGTTTCCTGTTGTTAATGCACCGATCACGCCTAGAACAGCAAATAACGAGGCCATCCACTTCCAGCCCAATCCCTTAGAAATATACTGCATGGGACCGCCAGCCATCTCCCCTTTCTTATCCTGCTCCCGATACTTGACAGCAAGCAGCGATTCAGCATATTTTGTCGCCATACTGAGAAGGGCGGTGACCCACATCCAGAAAATTGCTCCTAATCCCCCAACTGTGATTCCTGTAGCAACCCCAACAATTGTTCCGGTTCCTATCGCACCGGCTAGAGAGGTCATCAATGCCTCAAAATGGCTGATATCTCCTTTTGAATCTTCACGCTGACGGGCAACCACCTGTTTGAGAGCGTAGCCGAGATAACGAAATTGGACGCCCTTGAGCAAGAAAGTCAAGTAGACTCCTGTCCCTAACAGAAGGAATAACAGTGGAGCGCTCCAAATCCAATCTTTGATTTGATTTAATACAAAGTCAAATTGTTCCATATCCTACTCATGATTAAGAGAAAAAAGTATTATATCATCATTTGGATATAGAGTTCAAGAAATAAATATAATCTAAATGGTAGAACAATATAGTCATTATTATAAAATAGGTTTCAAACTCATACAGATCAGGCTTGATAAGAAGGAACCTAAAAGCAAGGGACAAGGGGCCTCAAGAGGGTATAACAGAAGAATAGATTATGTTATTTTAGTTATCTTCCAGCAGCGGTGTATCTTTGGATCATGAAAATCTAGAGGGATTGTCTTATCCGATATCTCTTCGATGGAACACTCTTTGAAAAGGCTATGGTCAAAAATAAAGCGGCGCGAATTGGTACTGAAAAAGATCACCCCCTCAGCATCGAGAAGTTTCAGCCCCTTTGCGATGAGAGCAACATAATCCACCTGGACATCAAAGAGTTGGTCCATCTTTTTTGATCGTGAAATGGTGGGAGGGTCGATCACAACAATATCGTATTTGATTCCAGAGTGAATTTCTTCATCCAAGAATTTCAGACAATCGGCGCGAACCACCTCATGATTTTTCAGAGAAATCCCGTTGAGAATGAAATTATCTTTCCCCCAAGCTGTGTAAGTGTTTGACATGTCCACACTCTTGGTGAAGAGTGCACCAGCAACGGCGGCATGGACACTAAACGAACAGGTATAGGCAAAGAGATTCAACAGACGCTTCCCCTTGGACACCGATGCTACGATTTTGCGCGTTTCCCGATGATCGAGGAAAAGTCCCGTGTCAAGATAGTCGACTAAATTGACTTTAAATTTCACCCCATACTCAAGAACGGTAAAAAACTCTTTCGACTCATCGATTTTTTCATATTGCCGTGTTTGCTTAGTTTTCATCCGAGCGCGCCAATAGATGGCTTCGGACACAGTCCCGAAAAGGGAGCATAACGCCTCTGTCACCTCTTCTATAATGTTCTCCGGAAGGTATTCAGTATCGCTCGAACGAAAAAAATAGTGCACACAGAAACGTCCAGCATAGAAGTCTATCGCAAGAGGGTATTCCCTGATTTCACGGTCATAAATGCGGAAGCAATCTGTTGCAGAGCGCTTCGCCCATTTGCGAATATGGCGGTAATTTTTCCGAATCCGATTTTTTAGAGGAGAGCTTTTGTCCTCCCCATCAGCAATCTGAGAAAGGGCTAGCGTTAGTTCGTTCATCATTTACGTTTCTGTACATACTTTTATGAGGGGTTTCTTTCAACAATCAATCTCTCGGAAGAGAGTTGGTAAGCTCAAGAAAAAATTCTTTGTTCCACAAATCGAGCGTGCGCTGTTGCCTTTCCCGTAGAAACGGTTGCACATCTTTTTTGGCAATGTCCCAATTGATGGTTTCAATTTTTTCTCTGAGTTTTTCACTCACCCAATTATAATCAATATTCAACATAATTCCCTTCCAGGGTCCTTGTTGAATGAGGGCATTTTGCAGGTTCAATAAATTAATCTCAGTATTTCGCGTCATATACCAAACGAAATCAAACCAATCTCTTCCTTTGATGTATTCACGGCATAAAAGGGCATGGATTTTTCCCGCGAATAGACTGGGGAGATTCTGCACGACAATTGAAAAAGGTTCAGGAAATCTTATCACTTTCGTTTCGAAATCCGAACCCATGGTAGGATGAGTATCTACTTCTAGCTTAATATTCACCACTTGAACGTCTGAACGCGTTCTTTCATAAATTAATTTTAATACCTGACCGAATGAGTCTTCTTTAAGAAACGCCTTTTTGATGATGTCTTCGGCTTTTGATCGGTCCTTGACTTCTAGCCGGAGGCCATAGCCGCTGAATTCTAAGCCAATTTCATGAAAAAAACGGTTCCATTCAAAGTCGGGATTAGGTTGAAATAGCACAAAATCCATATCTTCTGAAAATCGATTTAAACCATGCACAATCCTAAGACAGGTACCACCCTGAAAAGCAGCGTACTTAAAAAATTCCGCACGGCTCAAAGCTGATAAGATGATTTCTTGAGTAATCTCTTTGAAAGCATTCAATTCTTCTTCTTTTCCACTGGGTTTATATTCCTTAATTCGTTCTTCAATAATTCTTATTTCCATCGGTGAGGCTCCTCAGTATCTTAGTCAAAAATTTCCGAACTCGATCGCTTTGATAGTGTTTAGCGAGAAGCTGGAGTGTTGTCAAATCCCCCCCTAACATATCTTCCATCTCAATTCGCATATCTGAATAAAGATCTTCCGGTCGATTCCAATTCCTGTTGTAAGCATAATAGTGATCCGCAAGCGCCTTCCAAGGATCTGCCATAAAAAACCCGTCATCATTGTTTCCCACTCTTTGGATGCCTAAATAACAGAGATGATTTGGAACATGAGTATACCGAAAGAGACCTAACGGTGTTTCAAACTCCCTCGATCGCTTTGCTGTAGCACATGTCGTTGTATAGACAGCCTCTGGAATCCACTGATGGTAGTAAAGTGCTGACTCAAAACTAATGTAGCTTGGACCATAAATGGTGTGTGCGATCTGGAAATTACTTGGTGAAACTTTTCTGAATCGTTTACCAGTTAAATAAACACCACGCCGCAATCGGACTAAGATACCCTTCTTTAAGGCTCGATTAACCGCTGCATAACGCCTTGGAGCGTTGTCAGATATTACCGTAGCAATATCTATGTCTCTAATCACACATAGCGGCCAATCCTGAAGCAATTTTTCAAAATTTGGGTCCATCTTCACCAAGCATAAATATGTTTAAAACTTACGATTTCCGTAAGTATCTAACATAATTTTAGCTATTCTCTTTATTTTCTGCAAGAAACTTATGATTTTTCGTAAGTTTCTTACATTATTTGGCTTTTTTCATAACTTCGTCAAGCCATTAACCCCTGAATAACAACCTATCCTGCCTTATCTTTCCTATCCTGTAAAAATTGACAGGATGGGAAGGATAAGAGGGATGGTAAGAAATGGCTCTAGCAGCGTTACTTTTTTGAAATGAGAGACGACGTCGCTTGGAGTCTCCAAAATTTAGAGAGGTCATCGTTATTATCAACTTTCTTTGATGCCTATCCGTTCAGCAAAATGTTTTAGATCTCATCTTTATTCTTTCAATACCTTCTTTCGAGATTTCTTATTATCTGCCTCAACTTCAGCTTGTTGAAAGCCTCTTCTTCGACAAGGAGCCCTTGCCGCTCATAACGCCCTCGATTGCGGTTGAACTTGAGAACAACGGCTGATTTGACACTATTTTTCTTAGCACGACGGGTGGGGAAAGGATCGCCACTGGGAAGAAAAACGAGCTGATCTAATCCAGCACAGCCTAAGCACAAGGGGGTTTGTCCTTCCATAAATAAGAAACTTCCCCTAGACAACTCTATTTGACATTGTGAGCATTGAGTGTCTTTCACAACCAAGAACACCACGAGTTCCGGAGACTCCTCAAGCTTATCAGTGAGATTCTCTTTCTCCTTTTCTGTCAGTGAGGGAGAAAAATAATGCATCCGGAAAAAACGCTCAACATCAGCACCCCCATCCTTAGTAAATTGCAGGGCTCTTTGATCCTTCGTCTTTCCATAATAAATGATTTCCTTCGGTTCAAGCCTTTTTTCGCTCAACCATTCTTGGAAACACTGCATCGCAAAAATGAATTTATCAGGATGACAGTAAATTCCTTCTTTCAAGTAAGGAATTTTTCCTTGCTTCCATTCTTGCACATGAGCTGGATCCAATAGCCTCATCCCCACAAGAACATCGATGGGGCAGACATAACCTTGGTAATTTAGTACCACTTCAGCAGCCTGAATCGCACGCTCTTTGATTTTGATTTTGATTTTTCATAAAACCTCCAACAATAATAACTATTCCAACCCTATCTTTAAAGCCCTTTTTACCCCTAAGTCATCCATCATATCAGTCGCACCTTTGGGTTCTACAAGCTCTTCTAGATTTGCTATTTTGTTCTGTTCTCTCAACGTTGGAGAAACGTAATGGGTTCGATACGCACTCTCAATTTGTGGATGACCACTCTTGCTGAATCGCAACTCTTTCCTTCCACCTCTAGTTCTAGACAAATATACCGTTTTGCTGAAAATCAACTTCTTCTAACGTTCTCAATTGCATAGTAATGTGATCGACAGAAGAATTTCCGAAAGAATCACGATGAAGGGTAATGTTAGAAACCACTCTAGAGTGTAACTTACTTGTCAATCGATCAAAAGAAGCGCCTAATTGCCAACTCCCAACTCCAAGACTTGCTCCAGTGTTCCATTCACTATTGTTGCTTTCTTTTTCTGATTCAACTGTCATCTCGACTAACACTTTATATCCCGTATAAGCCCATAAAGACGTAACAAATCCATCCCCCAAACGACGATGATCATGTAAAGGAATCTCTGGTTTTCTCTCAGGGACTCCTCTGAACCTCTTTATCGATACAACATTTGATCAATGGATTGGCTAAGTGTATTGATATGAACTCTAGAACAAAAAAATATTCTGTGAGCAAAATGTACAATCGAAGTTTCAGTATATGCACATGATTCTTTTATTAAAATAAATTTTACATAACTAACATTACCTATTAAAAACAAAAAAGATAGAGAAGCCAACTTGGCATTCTGATTAGACATTTCCCTAAATATGACGGTATGCTACGATCAGAAAATGTATCCGTTCATCGGTTCAAAAGAATTCAGTTTTTAGCACAGGACCTTATGGAATATCTCCCCCCATATGAAGAGTACAAAGCGCGTCAAAGGCCATCCCTCAAGCAACATCAATTTATCGACAAAAGCCGAGACACCGTTCGCGCCATCCTCAACCGAAGCGATCCTCGTCTTCTTTTAATTGTCGGTCCCTGCTCTATCCACGACAAGATTTCAACAAGAGAATACGCCTCTCGCCTGCATGACTTTGCCGCATCGGTTTCTTCTCAGTTTTTTTTGGTGATGCGCACCTATTTTGAGAAATCGCGCTCTGTTGCTGGATGGAAAGGATTTCTCTACGACCCTCTGCTCGATGGCTCGCACAACATCCCTCAAGGCATCGAGTGGACCCGAGAGCTCCTTCTCGAATTAGCGGCGATGGAAGTCCCCACCGCAACAGAATTTCTAGATCCTATCTCTGCTTATTATTATGACGACCTGATTACCTGGGGATCGATTGGTGCCAGAACATCTTCTTCTCAGCCACATCGACAGCTTGCTTCAGCATTGGAAATGCCAATCGGATTTAAAAATGGGATCGCAGGCAATGTCTCCGCTGCGGTCAATGGGGCTTTAGCCGCCTCACATCCACACCGCTACATGGGACTGTGCCCTCAAGGCAAGCCGATCATCAAGAAGACTTCCGGCAATCATGATGCTCATGTTGTCCTAAGAGGAGGGGAATCTGGACCGAATTATGATCCTGGATCAGTCGCCCACCTCATCAACCGTTTAGAACACGTCGGCCTCCCTGCTCGTTTATTAATCGACTGCTCTCACCAGAATTCAGGAAAGAAATTTGAGAAACAGCCAGCTGTTTTTCAGTCTGTGATCAATCAGATCGTAGAAGGAAATACAGCGATCAGAGGCGTCATGCTGGAGAGCCACCTACATAGCGGCAAACAGATGCACCCGACTGACGTATCGCAGCTCAAATACGGTGTGTCTATCACAGATAGCTGCTTAGATTGGCATTCCACTGCACATCTGATCGAATGGGCGGCTGTAACCCTTCAACAGCAGCAGCAATGTGCCGCTGCTGAAGCCATCGACATCTGCGGCATTGTTTAATCTGTGGAAAACGTTGTAAAAAGTCCCTACTCTCATCGAGTGAATGTAAATATGTCTCGTTATTTCTCTTTCTTTATCCCTCTGCTTGGTGTCATCCATCTCCTCATGCTCAGCAGCTGTATGATGCATCACCTCGAAGTTCAAACGCAATTTATCACCAAAGAAAGCCTTGCAAGCTACCATGTCCTGACACCTGATCCGCAACTAGATCATCCGACAATCGGACAGCGTCTCTTGGTACAATGGAAATTCAGAGCGTCTGAAGTGAGCGGACTCCCTCTAACGCTGCATCTGGCAATACGTTTTCGTAACAATGAAAAGGAAGAGTTGACGATGCCAATCGACACGAACTGCAAACTCTTCGTGGGAGGCTCTTATCTTTACGAACTCGTCAACGAAGACTATTTCAAAACGGGAGGGATCTTAACTTATCTCGCTGAGGTCAAGAGCAACGATGAGGTGATCGCTTGTTGGAGACATCCTCTCTGGACCGAACTCATCGAATTCTAACTTACTCGCCACTATTCACGCCATATGACGCCTGTGAGTACAAAATGGTCCTTAGCTTCTATTAAACGCAAAGACGCAAAGGCACGGAGACGCAAAGGAGGACAATTTAACGGAGAGACGGGGAGGCGCAGAGGGAAAAACAAGATAGG
>JAGVJP010000070.1 GCA_020051075.1 Parachlamydiales bacterium | reverse complement strand
GGCCTGGGAACAGTTCACACCTATTTATGAGCCCTGAAAGGGCGACACATCATTATGGATAAGAAAATTATGTGTAATAAGATGTTCACAATCAAGCATTTTTGAAATAAAAATATGATTTTACCTATCCTACCCATCCCATACGCATCCTGCCTATCTTGTTTTGTCCCCTTATCCTGTTATCTTGTTAACTGTGATAGAGAGGCCAAAGAGTCGCTCGGCAAGGGCTTGGAATTTACCAGGGTCATCTGAAACAAAATACTGCGATGCCTGCTGCTGCTGAGAAGATAAGAGCTGATGTTCTTGCAATACCTCCTTCACATGTTCTGCACATGTTGAAGCAGAATCGACGATCTCCACCTCTTCTCCAAGCTCTCGTTGAATCAGCCCCCTTAACAAAGGATAGTGTGTGCATCCTAACAGCGCTGTATCAATCCCACACCCTTTTAACGGAGCAAGATACTCCTTCACGATTAACTCGGCAGAAGGCCGGTCAATCCACTGCTCCTCCACTAATGGCACAAACAAAGGACAAGCAATAGGAAATAAAATCGCCTCAGGAAGCTTCTGCAAAATCGCCGACTGGTAGACCCCAGAGTGGATGGTCCCTCGCGTTCCTAAAATCGCTATCCGCCCATTCTTGGACGCTGCAACGGCCTTTTCAGCTCCAGGCTGAACGACACCAATCATCGGTATTTTAAATAAACTCGACAGATTCCCCAACGCCAATGCTGAGGCCGTATTACAGGCAATCACTAAAAGCTTGATCTGCTTCTCTAAAAGGGTGATGGTATTTTCTATGGAATAACGAATCACCGTCTCACGGCTCTTGTTTCCATAAGGAATACGGGCAGTGTCGCCAAAATAGATCAATTGCTCATGAGGCAAAAGCCTCATCAGCTCCTGCATCACTGTCAGTCCGCCTATGCCAGAATCAAACAGGCCTATAGGCAAGGATGAACAATCGTGTTGAAAAGTCATGGGATTTTTAACGTTTGGCCGATGATGATTCGATCGCTTGTCAGTTCATTGGCTTGCCGCAACGCCTGAACAGATATCCCATGCTTACGAGCAATCTTTTCCAAGCTATCTCCCGACTGTACTTTATAGGTCTGAGCTTCCCCTTTCGCTCCTGCAACCTTTCCAGCATCTTTCCCTTTCAAAACTTCAATCACAGTATTTAATGCTGTTTCAAAATTTTCCATCTGGTGATTTTGCGCTTCCACCAATTTTTCAAGATCGATCAGCTTGAGCTTATACTGAGCAAGGATTTTGACAAAATCGTCCGATTGATCCTTAAGCTGGCGTAAATCTGTCATCATTCCTTTAGATACTCCATCAGCACTTTTCAATGACCGATCAAGCGCTTCAATTTTTCCTTGAACAGCAATAGAACCGACCCTGGCAGACTCACTCTGAGAGGCTAACTCATCCTTCATTTGCTGATGGAGATCATCCATCATCTGCTCTTGCGTTGTCAGCCTCTCTTCAAACGTGCGAATCTCGATCTCGTGATTATTCAACTCATTCTTAACATCAGACAGGCTTGTTTTGACCTGCCTGACAACAGTAGATAGGTCTTCAGCATAAGAAGAGGAGTTCTGCTGCCCCCCTCCTCTGCCTCCCCTCCCCTGAGGAGAAGACTGAGAATAGGGAGCAGCTCCCCCTTCAGAGGAGGTTGACAACACTAAAAGAACAATGATAAAGGACAGCAGCCTCTTACCGAACATAGATCTTGAACTCAGCTCGTCGGTTTCTTGCCCACCCCTCTTCATGGTGCTCTAGAACGACAGGACGCTCTTTTCCATAAGAAATTGTGAACAGATGATCGGGGTTGACGCCTTCGTTCACCAAAAGATTCCTCACAGTGTTTGCTCGGCGAGCTCCTAAAGCGAGATTATAGGCTTGCGGCCCACGCTCATCTGTATGCCCTTCAACGAAGAGATAGAGGTTTGGATTTGACCTCATGTAATCCGCTATTGCATGAATCGTCTGCAGATTTTGAGGCCCTTTGATCAAACTGCTGTCATAATCAAAATAGATCGTCCGAAACACCCCAGCTAGCTGCGGCATCGTACAGGGATCGCGGAAGAAATCTATCCCAGGGATAGAGCTACCAGGCTCTCCTGGAGCTTCACAGGCAGAGTTAAAGGAACGGCTCCCCATCTGGTTTGCCTGATCCTGCATAGGGATGAAATCAGGCGGAGTAGCATAGGAACAAACATCGCCATCGCGATAGCCTGCTTCGTACATTTCCTGATCTTGATAATAGGATTCCCCATCATCAATCCCTTCAAAGTCAGCTCTCGAAGCAACTTGCCGAGAGGTTCCATGATTTCCAGAAAGTGCGCTGACACTTCTTTGCAAATGACGTCCTGCCGATTTTGTATCTTCCCATACATCATTACTGGATCTATTACAGCTCTGAAGAACTAAAACAGCCCCTAAGAGAGCTGTAAAAACTAATAATTTTCCTGTTTTCATTTGTCTCCCCCAAAAAATTTACCATGAAGTTTATAGAATAGGCTGCAAGATTATCACATCTGCCATCATCTGGTCAATACACTAAACATTTCCTCATGCTATTCATTTGCACTTTGTTTTTTTTGGCATTTCGGCTAGCGTGAAAGCCGCGGGAATTGACGTAACCGAAGAGATAAAAAAATCAAATTTCTGGTTAATATATATTTATCAAACATTTCTCTAAATATAAAAAAATCAAAAGAGCATGATCAACATGACAAAACGCCCTTTGTTTTTCTTGTTTGGCTTGGTTTGCTATGCCTCCAGCCTAACAGGAACGCTAAGTTTGGAATTGCATCAGCTGCCCACTCCGCCAATAGCTGAAAACCATCCCATTCGAGCGATGGAGCAGCAGATCGTCACCGTCCGGGGGTTTTGGTACCCTCTCAACGAACATGAGGGGATATTGGCTTCCCAACCCAACTTGAGATCTTGCTGTGTTGGGTCTTCTGATAAGATCTACAAACAAATTGTTGTCAAAGATGCCCCTTTCCAGTTCCCTCTAAACCAGATTGTGACGCTGCAGGGATTATTTCAAATCAAACCCGGCTATGATGAACACAACAACCTCACCCAGTTCTATATCTTAATCCACAAATCTTAACTGCGCGCAGATACTTCGCAAAATGATTGTTAATCCATCATAAATGTAACAACATCAGATGATTATGCCGCCCTTTCAGGGCTCATAAATAGGTATCATAGCCCAGGCCGTCAGGCCTTATCTTTATACACATCTCTAGAGGGACTTGTGTTGAAAAACCCACAATTGGCAAATCTGGCTTTGATAACTTGCACTTTAATCATTTACACCACCTCTTTCGCTGCTACCGCAGCTCTGGATTG
>JAGVJP010000129.1 GCA_020051075.1 Parachlamydiales bacterium | reverse complement strand
CGTCGCTAATGTCGTTTTTCCAATTCCTCGTAGTCTATCAATCATCTGTTGGGTTGTTTCAAAACGATATTCCGGAAATGTGATGATAAGATCTTCTAACACATCATTTCGAGGAATAAATACTTTAGCTTTAAAAAACAAAGGATTAAGCCGCTCAGCCACTTCTGAGTCGGAATCGGGTTGAAATGAATCTCTGGATAAAATCGCTTGGGCGATATCCTCGATCTGTCGCCTCATATTTTGAAACCATCTCAATTTTTGATCATTTGAAATCTGAGCGCCGCCATCAAGACAAAAGAGAAAAATCTTTTCCAGAACTAATACATAAGCTGTTGCTAACTCCAGCATTATCGGAATAGAGTTGTTGACTTCAATTGTATTCCTGAGCATATTGCCTAAGTCTTCTTCTAACCACAAAAAATTTGCAGCTGGTTGAGTGGGATCAAACGGTTTCTTTAACAACATGTTCAAATGCCTGAGCGCTTCCCTTTGAACTTTCGGATCTTCACAAGTGCTAAGCTCTAAAAAGCCTCTCTTAGCAAGAAACAGATCGGTATTGGAAGTGAGCCTTCCAGGAAGGCCTCCTAAATATCGGAGTTCGTCGATGTGGGCAAAAGCTTGATCTTGAAAAGAAAGAAATTCTTTCCTACTTACCCCTTTTTTCTTTTCTTGATTAAATGCTATCACAAATTCTTTAATCTCTTTTATGTTCTCCGGATCTCCTGGTCGTGGTCCAGGAGAATTAGGTTTGTCTTCAGGGGGAGTTGATGGAGGGTCCTCTATTGTTGGGCCTGTAGCCCCCCCCTTTATTGTTGGGCCTGTAGCCCCCCCCTGTGCAAACAGGAAATACAGTGCTAATCCTGCCAAGCACATCATCCCAAATACAAATTTTCTTTTTTTGGCAGGATCGTTGATCAGGCTAGACAGTCCCGTAATTTTGGACTCAATGGGTTTCTGAGGAGATAAACTAAAGGACAGCAGACGTCTTTGCCAACTGATGGATTGTGTAGAAATGCTTGGAGGAAAAAAACCAAGCATTCGATCAGTTGAATGGTATCGAGACAACAGAGCAGAACTTTGGGGTAATATTAAACTACCCCATAAACGAGGTCGAGAAAATAATGAAATGCTATGGCCATCAGATATCGCCTTTTGATCCCTTGGAAACGTGTCAGGTGCTGAAAATGCTATCGCTCTTTTAGGAAATTGTAGAATCTCCTTGACTGAAGGGAACCCTTGATTCAATAAACCTAAATTACGTGATAAACGGATCATCGTTTTAGTACCTCCCCAATAGCGCTGAAATGTATCCAGTTGGCTTTTATTACCCCACGAAATAATAGAGGAGCAAATGGAGCTAAATACGAGAGTAATGGCCTTCTCTGGTTTACCCCGCAAGAGATAAAGATGTCCTTTTTTAACCTTTGCCTCTGGGATTTTCTGAGATATTTCTTCGAAGGCTTCTTGTGCTTTTTTCCATTCCCCGGAAACTTGATAGGCAACCGCTTTGTAATATTTTTTCTCCGCTTCACCTTCGGTTAAAATCACTCGATCCGACCCAACACGATCTTGTGAGAGATCTTCACCTAAACGCCTGGAAAATCCCAACAGCATCAGCTCATCGTCAGCAAATCCAGAACAGAAGACTTTGCGAGTAATATCTTCAATATTCGTTTTCAGATTGCTCCCTTCAAGAGGTTGGTGAATCTCTGGACAAGCAAATTTAGGGAAGAACAACGTCCCTTCAGCACCTGGGAATCGGCCAAGTTCATGAAGTTGGCACAAAGTCCTTGTCTTTAAACGGAGAACGTTGGGATGGCTTCTATGATCCTTTGGAATCTTTACGACATTTCTAAGCGTTTCATTGTAGTCCTTACGATTAAAATCTCGCTTGGCCTGTTCAAAAAGATTTTGAACCGCTAAAGGCAAATCTTTTATAGCCTCGCTTAAAATAGGTACGGTTGAAGTGAAAGGGCGAATTGAAGCAATAGAAGTTGTTCGAAAAAGCTGAGAGCAAACACCCAAATTCCGCAAAAGATGACACGACAACATAATGGACTCCATGTAAATTTTTTTCAATCTTAGAAAATCATCTAAAATAAATCATTAAAAAACAAGATTACACAAAACAAATTTTTTAATAACTTAATCTAAACATTTTGTGATTTATCGATTAAAGAAGGCGTTTTTGTATAAATCACCCTCGCCAGTCAGATCTGTGATGATTTAAGCAACAACGCCACAATTATCTATTTTCAAAATTACCTTCACCTTGATATGATAACCCTGTTCTCATTAAGGATTGAACTATGATTTTAGCATTTCTCGGAGCTTTAATCGTCGGAGTCAGTTTAGGGCTATTGGGGTCGGGGGGCTCGATTTTAACAGTGCCTGTCTTAGTTTTCATTCTCCACCGTCCAGACAAACTTGCCATTGCAGAATCGCTCGCCATCGTTGCCTTTATCGCGTTTTCAGGCGCTATCTATTATAGTGTATACCGTCAGGTTGACTGGAAAAGCGTCCTCTATTTTGGATTGCCTGGAATCGTTGGCGCCTATCTTGGCGCAAGCTGCACCCCCTTTCTGAGTGGATCTATTCAAATCACCCTATTTGCGTTGACAATGTTTGTCATCTCTTTGCTGATGTTTTTCAGTCCTATTCCTTCACCAGAAGAAAGAACGCAAATTTCGCAGACAGCTGGCATGACAGCAGCTCAAGGCTTCTTCATAGGGTGTCTGACAGGACTAATAGGCTGCGGAGGAGGATTTCTAATCGTACCAGCTTTAGTCCTTCTGAATCAATTACCAATGAGGCTGGCAATAGGGACGAGCCTGGTCATCATCGCTTTAAATTCCTTTACCGGTTTCGTCAAACAATGGAACGTTCTAAGCCATATGCAGATGGAGATCAGTTGGTCTACAATAGGACTATTTTCTATGGTAGGCATAGCCGGAAGTTTTGTCGGAAGTTCTCTTTCTAGCCGATGCTCTCAAAAATTCCTACGGCAAATTTTTGCAATAGCCATTTGTTTGGCAGGGATTTTTCTCTTACTGAAAATCTAAATTCCGCTTGACTTTTGTGAAAGATTACTTATTGTAAGACTATATTTGAAAGTTAGAGGATTTTTGAAACATGAAAATGGCAAAAAAACCAGTTTTCTATATGCTGCTCTTCACAGGGTTAATCCTCCTAGTCATCTTGATCATGCAGCCATTAGAGGTCTACCATTTCCGCGACTATATCGCTGTGCTGTTTCCCAAAGGGATCATCGCGTTAGAAGAGAGGAACCTCCTTTTTATCATTCAAGCACTCATGCTGATTATCATCATCCCCGTATACATCCTGACGTTTGTCTTTTCTTGGAAATACCGGGCCGACAACCACAATGCAAAATATGATCCGCATTTAGTTGACAACCGCATCGCGGAATATATCTGGTGGGGAATTCCCTTGATCATCACCATCATCGTCGCTGGAATCACTTGGGTCAAAACCCACGAATTAGACCCATTCAAACCGATCGAATCCAAGAATAAGGAAATGACAATCCAGGTCGTCGCGCTGCAGTGGAAATGGCTTTTCCTCTACCCTGAAGAACAAGTTGCCAGTGTGAACTTCCTACAAATTCCTAAAGACACCCCCGTTCGATTTGAAATCACAGCAGATGCCCCTATGAACTCATTTTGGATCCCTCATCTAGGGGGGCAAATTTATGCGATGCCTAAAATGAAAACCATCTTAAACCTCATCGCAAATGAAGAGGGAGACTTCAGAGGCTCATCGGCTAACATCAGCGGCAAAGGGTTTGCAGGAATGACTTTTATCACTCGAGCCTCTTCGGAGGAAGATTACCATCAATGGATCGCATCAGTCAAGCAATCGACAAAAACGCTCGACTGGAAGGAATATAGTCAATTGGCTGCTCCATCCGAAAAAAACCCGGTAGAATCATTCCTGTTAAAAGATGTAAGCCTCTTCGATCAGATTATCAATAAATATATGCACCCCAAGGGGAATGGTTAAGACATGTTTGGTAAATTATCTCTAGATGCTCTCAAGCACGATGGAGTTCAAAATGGCGCCGTCTACGGGATGTTACTTGGTGGCATCGCACTCATTGGCCTCCTTTTTTACCTCAAACGTTGGAAGTGGCTGTGGCATGAGTGGTTAACGACTGTTGATCCAAAAAGAATCGGTATCATGTACATCGCTGTCGTCGTCATCATGTTTATGAAAGGATTGTCCGATGCCCTCATGTTGCGCATCCAACAAGCTACATCTGTTGGAGATAGCGGCGGTTTCATTTCTGCAAGCCACTTTCAAGAGGTCTTTTCTGCCCACGGCACAACGATGATTTTCTTTGTGGCCATGGGCGTCGTCTTCGGCCTCATGAACCTCATTGTCCCCTTGCAAATTGGCGCCAGAGACGTCGCATTCCCATTTTTAAATGCTCTTGGATTTTGGCTTTTTGCTTCGGGCGCACTTTTGACCCTTATATCCCTTGCAGTAGGCAGCTTCTCAGCAACGGGATGGCTTGCCTATCCCCCCCTTTCAGGCTTGGAATATAGCCCTAATGAGGGAGTCGATTATTGGATATGGATGGTGCAGATTGCAGGAGTAGGAAGTACCCTTTCAGGAGTCAACTTCTTGGTCACCATCCTAAAAATGCGTTGCCCAGGGATGACAATGATGAAGATGCCGATCTTCGTCTGGAGCGCCTTATGCACAATGGCCCTCGTGATTTTTGCCTTTCCCGTTTTGACTGCTACGCTCGTCTTGCTCACTTTAGACCGCTACCTCGATATGCACTTTTTTACCGCCGGCGGCGGCGGAAACCCGATGCTGTATGTCAATCTCATCTGGGCGTGGGGCCATCCTGAGGTCTACATTTTAATGCTCCCCATTTTCGGCGCATTCTCGGAAATCGTCCCTACATTTTCAGAAAAACGGCTATTCGGTTATGTTTCGATGGTTTGGGCACTTGTCCTCATCGCCATTTACTCTTTTGTCGTCTGGCTTCATCACTTCTTCACAATGGGTGCAAGCCCTACCGTCAACACTTTTTTCGCAATCATGACAATGGTCATCGCCATCCCCACAGGAGTCAAAATATTTAACTGGCTGTTTACAAAGTTTCGAGGACGCGTTCACTTCACTTCGCCGATGTTATGGTTTTTTGCCTTTCTATTGAACTTCACTGTCGCGGGGATGACAGGGATTCTGCTCTCTTCCCCACCTGTGGACTACCAAGTACACAACAGCTTGTTCTTAATCGCCCACTTCCACGGCATGGCCATCGGCGGCGTTCTGTTCGGATTCTTCGCAGCTTTCACCTATTGGTTCCCTAAATTCACCGGCTTCTTCTTGGATGAAAAATTGAATAGATATGCATTCTGGTGTTGGATGAGTGGATTCCTCCTGGCTTTCATGCCACTATACATGCTCGGTTTCATGGGAGCCACAAGACGCCTAGACCATTACGACCTCTCAACGGGATGGCATCCATTATTCATCTTAGTAGCCATAGGAGCTTTCATCATCGTTATCGGCGCAAGCATTCAGTTCTTCGGACTCTTCTGGAGTATCATAAATCGGAAGAAGAATTGGGACCACACTGGAGGAGATCCTTGGAATGGAAGATCGCTGGAGTGGTCGATTCCTTCCCCTCCCCCCATCTATAATTTTGCCATTATCCCTACCGTGGACCAGATCGATCCCCTATGGGCCATCAAAGAAGGCAAAGCACCCAAATCTAAGCAGGAATATGAAGACATTCATCTTCCTAAAAACACTCCGATGGGGCTTTACATTGGTGCATTGAGCTTAGTATTCGGCTTTGCGATGACTTGGCATATCTTCTGGCTTGCAGGAGTGAGCATTGTCGGCATCATCGCCTGCTTGATCATCAGACTGTCCGGCACCGATGAACATGAAATCATCACAGCTGAACAAGTGAAAGAAATAGAAGCTGCACACTTAAGGAGGCAGGAAGTCCAATGAGCAAGCCTATCATCATTCACCACGAAGACACCCTCGAACGTTTTCCTGACATCCGAGTCCCAGACCCGCATCAAGATACCTTTTCCAAAACAACTCTAGGGTTTTGGCTTTATCTAATGACAGACTGCATCGTATTTGCCACCCTCTTTTGCACCTATGCTCTCCTTCACGATCAAACCTTTGGAGGCCCCTCATCGCACGAACTCTTCAGCCTTTCGACAGCTTTCGGTGAAACAATGCTCTTGTTATTCAGCAGCGTCACATGCGGCCTTGGGATGTTGTCAGCTCTTAAGAACGATACAAACAAAGTCATTTTTTGGTTTGCTGTCTCCTTTGTATTAGGAGCTTCCTTTGTGACGATGGAGCTAAGAGAGTTTGCAC
Source organism: Parachlamydiales bacterium (assembly GCA_020051075.1). Classification (GTDB taxonomy): domain Bacteria; phylum Chlamydiota; class Chlamydiia; order Chlamydiales; family Parachlamydiaceae; genus JAGVJP01. Next base: position 15,403 of record JAGVJP010000129.1, on the reverse strand, counting down.
ACCTTGTCCACGAGGGACATAGTTGGACACAAAGCGCTTTCCTCTCTTCTTTTTTCACTCTCGTCGGCACACATGGATTGCACGTCTCAATCGGGCTGCTATGGATGATTAACATTATCGTGCAACTGTTCTGCGTCGGCGTCACCATTGACACTTTCCGCAGGCTGGTCGTCTTCAGCATGTTCTGGCACTTTTTAGATCTCGTTTGGATTTTCATTTTTACATTTGTTTACTTGATGGGGGTGAGTTAAAATGAGTGCAGAACTAAGCTTAGCGGAGATCAAAAAAGAATATCATGGGACTTACAAATCTTACGCAATAGGATTTTTTACTTCTATCCTACTGACGATGCTATCTTTTTCTCTTGTCATCACAAAGTTCTTTTCAAACCCACTCTTAATCTACGCACTCATGGGTCTTGCAATTATACAAGCGATGGTGCAGCTGATCTGTTTCCTGCATGTGGGGCAGGAAGCAAAACCTCGTTGGGAAACGATTTCATTTTGCTTTATGGGGCTCGTTCTGCTCATCATTGTCATCGGATCTCTTTGGGTGATGCATGATTTAAATGATCGAATGATGCCAGAAATGAATCCAAATATGACCGAAGAGATGCCTCATGATTAACTACTACCTAATCACAAAACCTGGAATCATCTTGGGCAACCTCGTCACTGTTGCGGCAGGGTTCCTGTTAGCTTCTAAAGGAGAGTTCCACTTCTGGTTATTTTTTGCCACTCTGATCGGCCTCGCCTTCATTATCGCATCCGCATGCGTCTTTAATAATTTTATCGACCGGCCAATCGATAAAAAAATGGAAAGAACTAAAAACCGCCCTCTCGTCACCGGATTGATCTCAGGACAAAATGCGATCATCTTTGCCATCTTCCTCGGCATCATCGGCAACCTGGTTTTGTTCTTTTTCACCAATCTCCTCACCGTGACAGTAGCCAGCATTGGCTTCTTCGTCTACGTCTTCTGTTATAGCCTTTGGAAATGTCGTACTATCTACGGCACTGCTATAGGGAGCATTGCAGGCGCCGTCCCGCCTGTGGTGGGATATTGCGCTGTAAGCAACCATTTTGATCTCGGAGCCGTCATCCTATTCACCATCATGATCTTGTGGCAGATGCCCCATTTTTTCTCCATCGCAATGTGGCACTTTGACGATTACGCCGCTGCAGACATCCCGGTATTGCCTGTAAAAAAAGGGATGCTCAGAACGAAAATCCATATGGTCCTCTATATCGTTGGATTCATCCTCGCAACAACGCTATTAACCCTTTTCGATTACACGGGTAACTTATACCTTATCGCGACAATGGCTGTTGGCTTAGCTTGGTTAGGGCTCTGTCTCAAAGGATTTAAGAGCGATAATGACCAGCTTTGGGGCCGGCATATGTTCCGCCTGTCTCTCCTGATGATCGCCACTCTCTGCTTTCTTATCCCTTTTGACAGCTTATAAACTCTCCTCTTTTTTTAACGCAAAGAAACACAAGAGGTGCAAAGGCGCAAAGAAAGGATGGGGAGATAAGTCTTTGCGTTAAAAAAGGATAGTTAAAATTTTTCCTAATACAATGAATACTAATTAAAATAAATCATCATGCATTTCTTTATTACTATTGTTTATATTTCCAAAAAAAAGATATACTATACAAAACATTATTCGCTCGAACTCTAAAGATTTCGGCAAAAATCATTATAAATTAAATAAATTCAGGAGTATCAGATTATTATGTTAGGAAACATCAGCAACATACAGAGTGGAGTGAAGAATTTCGTTCTCAACCATAAAGTTTTAACTATTCTTGCTCTTGGCATCGCTATACTAGGGATTGCCTTCCGAGGTAGAATCTATTCTTGGATACAAGAAGCCTGCAAGACCACACAGCGAACTCATCAAACTGGCACTCAAACACTGACGGATCGTCCCACCCAAGTTGCCATTAATCCTCCCACCAAACTTTCCGATCATTTGTCAAGAAGTGAAGATGAATCCGATGATTTCCAACCCTCCCCTGAAAATCTAATCCTGCAAAATGAAATCATTGAAGCATCCAAGATTCCACCATCTCTTTCTAACGGCAACCAGAGTAGAGAACTGGAAATTTTCCCTTTTGTCTATATTGGCAATTTCGAGGCTTTGCGTGCAATAGATCCAAACAAAGGAAACAATCCAAGAGGATTTACCAAATTAATTAGTTTGACCCCTATGCACCCAATGAACACTTCAGAGCTCCGCAATCGAATTACCCCCAAATTTGTGGACAGCATGACAGTCACATTTGACTCAATTAGTGTGAATCCTTCACCCCCAATCAACTCCGAAGAGCTTAGCGAACAAATTACCCCAAAATCTATTGAAAGCATAGCAGTCCAATTTGACGACACAGAAGAAACTTGGCAATACCTGGAAGAAAAGGGCCTTGATCGATTATTCGCTATGATCAACAATGCTCGTGCGAACGAACAACCCATCCTCATTCAATGGATGCATCCACATCACCAAACAGGCCAAAGCGCTTGTGTCGCTCTTTTGATCGCATATTTATTCAATTATTGCAACGTTACCATTGACCAGGCATTACATTTCATTAACACCAAAGGATGTAACGTCCAACTCACAGAAGGGTTACGCAATCGCCTACATGAATATTATGAAATATTCCTGTAAAAAAAACTGATTTGATGTCCTTATGTCATACTGCACGCGGATAGCGTTTCCAAAACGGGTGATACCGGTAGAAAATATGCTGTTTTTATTAATGCGATCAATGATATCAGTGGGGAGCGGGTGATGAATACATTCTTTCAAATTCTTTTAGCAAGTGTGGCGATGATTCCTCTTTATGGCTTAGATTGGGTGATTGTGGCAGACGGTCCCTCTGTTTCACGTGATCAGATCGTCCGTGCTGCAACCGAACGCAAAGTCGTCGCTTTAGATGGGGCTGTTAACTCCATGCGAGCACATGGAATATATCCTCAAGTGATTTTAGGAGATTTTGATAACATCCATGATCCTCATTTTTGGGGCATCAAAGAAACATTTCAGCAAATCACTAATTTTTCAGAACCTTATCAAGGCAACTTCGATATTTGGATTGTCCCAGCAAAAGACCAGGACTACACTGATTTGGAGAAAGGAATTTTATTTTGCGATCTGAATGGAGCGGAATCGATACTCATCCTCAATGCTGTGGGCGGAAGAATGGATCATACATTAGGGAATATTGGTCTGCTCAAGAAACATCATAAGCAAGGAAGGCCGTTATATATAGAAACGGATAGCCAGCGCATCGAATTTATCAGAGACGGCGTCACTGAAATTCGGGGGGAAATCGGCAATTACTGCGCCGTGATGGGATATCCTGAGGCTTCCATGACGACAACAGGGCTCTCATATAACGGACAGGATTACCCGTTGAAGCTGGCCATGCAAGAAAGTGTTTGCAACTCCTTAGCAGAGACAGTCGCCACGGTAGAAATCAAAGGCGAAGCTCTTGTCATTCACCCTTTATGCCCCACTGAAAAACCGCCTAAATAGCTCAGTTGGTAGAGCAGCGCATTCGTAATGCGAAGGTCGCAGGTTCGACTCCGGCTTTGGGCATTTTTTTAACATCTATGAATCTTGATCCGATTGAGAGCAGATAAAAAAACATCTTTAATATTCTGTTTACATTTTCTGATAAAGACCGAACCCATTGACAATATTCAGCCTCAGTATAGGTTGCTCTTGGCCATATTGCAAATAGAACAACATGGCCTGATGTTTTCAAGGGTATCGCCTTTCGAAGAGTCAATGCGAACTATTCCTGAGTATTTACACTTAAGTTTTTTGTTCTGTTCGCTCTCAGTTCATTCGCAAGCTCTTATGTCGAGAGGCCCGGATTCTTTATATAATATTTTCCTTCGTTATTTAAATACCCTAATTTGAAGTAGTTATTCACATAGCGATTTGAGATTTTACATCGAAAAGAAATTCATTCAGATTCTCTTTTAATAACATGTGGTTTAATTAATGGCACGGATTTGACACACTAAAACACAAAAACCGCTTAACAAGACATGATTCAGCAACAAACACTGCTAACAAAAGCTCTAATTATCAACGGTCAAGAACCGTAGTTTTTTTTAATGTTTTGTCGCATTCGTAATGTGAAGAACATCGGTTCGACTCCGGCTTTGGGCATTTCACATTCAATTCGCTACTAGGTATCTGAAAAAATCCAGTAGCAATTTGATCGGAAAACCTTTAGCATTTTATACTGCATATGTTGTCAACGATAAGACGAGGTTTCTATGACATCTGATGAACTACAAAACCTGGTTAGGAGCCTATGTTCTCACGGACAGGAGTGTGAATGGATAGAGTTCAAATGTAATAATGAAAACCCTGAGGAAATGGGGGAGTACATCTCTGCGCTGTCTAATTCTGCAGCTCTACATGGCAAGCCAAGAGGGTATATCGTTTGGGGAGTCGATGATAAAACTCATGTAGTCGGTACGCAATTTCTCCCGAGAAAGAAAAAAATCGGGGGACAGGGAAAAAATAGCAACCAGGAATTAGAAAGCTGGTTGTTAAATCATTTAACACCTGGTATAGAGGTGTGCTTTCACGAGGACTTAATTGATGAATGTCCTGTTGTCGTTTTTGAAATTCAAGCCGCTTTTTCACATCCAGTTCGATTCAAAAACAATGCATTTATAAGAGTTGGCTCATACAAGAAAAATTTAAAGGAGTACCCAGAAAAAGAACGAAAGCTTTGGGAACTGTTTCAAATTGTCCCATTTGAAAAAGGCATTGCAAAAGAGTCTTTAACGGACGAGCAAGTACTTCAGGAGTTGGATTATGTCTCTTACTTTCAATTAATTGAACAACCACTCCCTGCTAATCGTTCATCTATTATCCAACGATTGAAAGCGGAGGAAATCATCAAAGAAATTGTTCTAGGTCGTTATGCAATCACAAATATAGGAGCAATCCTATTCGCTATTGATCTTGAAAAATTTGGTCGTTTAGGACGGAAAGCTCTTAGAGTAGTCATTTATCAGGGACCTAATCGCGTTAGCACTATCAAAGAACACTTTTTTAAAAAGGGATATGCAGCAGCTTTCACAGAAATTATCGAATATATCAACGATCAGCTACCAAGAAGCGAAGTGATTGGTGAAGCATTACGGAGAGAAGTAAGAGTTTATCCTGAAATAGCTATTCGAGAATTGGTTGCTAACGCTTTAATACATCAAGACTTTACCATGACCGGAAACGGACCGATGGTGGAGATTTTCGACAATAGGGTTGAAATCACAAACCCAGGACGTCCTCTTATAGATACATTGCGATTCATCGATGAGCCTCCCCGTTCCCGCAATGAAGATCTTGCCCGACTCATGCGACGCCTAAAAATCTGTGAAGAACGCGGAAGTGGTATCGACAAAGTTATTTTTCAGATAGAATTATATCAATTACCTCCACCTGACTTTAGAGTTACAGATGGAAGTACCATCGCCTTATTATTTCAGCCTGCACCTGTTGATAAGATGGGAAGGGAGGATAGGATTAGAGCTTGTTATCAACATGCTTGCCTTCAACGGGTCTCCGGAAAGCAAATGTCCAATAGTTCTTTACGGATACGTCTAGGAATTCAAGATTCAAGTTATCCAATAGCTTCAAAAATTATCAAAGATTCAATTAATGATGGTCTAGTGAAACCATATGGCGAACCCACTTCAAAAAAAGCAGCGAAATATGTTCCTTATTGGGCCTGATTTATGTAACGCGATGTCATGAAAAGGTCAATAAATTATCTCAATTGGGACTTTCCTACGGAAATACTTCTTTATTTTGGCCAAATTTATGTAACGCGATGTCACAATAAGGTTCAAATTGGTCTGTTTTGAGATTCCTCAAGGCAAGAGGTATGTAAATGTAATTTTTTATACAATTATCATTTGTACGCACGAACTTTTGACGTGTGCGGTGCAATGGCGGTACACAGATTATACCATCAAAATCCAATAAAATCTGATAGCATTTTAAGGGCAATCCCTCTAAGATAGTACTCAAAGCAGCCGGATTTTATTGAATTGTTATCTCCCGCATTCGTCATGCGAAGGTCGCAGGTTCGACTCCTGTTTTAAGCACATTCCGGAAGACATTTTCAGAAATGATAATGTTTCCGGTTTTTTCATTAATAAAACGCTTTTAAACATAGAAATTAACATAGAAACACATGGAAGTCAAGATTTTCTATGTTCGAATAGGAGAAGGTTGTAAAGGAAAAATCTCTGATGATTTTTCCGGTCACCTTTTTGATGCATTGAATTATGTTCGAGACAATTTCTCTATTTCCGGCAACCCCCGCACCAGTTGCAATTTTGTATAGCCTGGATAGGGCATTCATAATGATCGGTTCTGTCGAACATTACAAAAATACGCCCTCGACTATCTGTTAATTGACCGGACTAATTTTAGCCGCAATTCTATCAAGAGCTTCTTGCACGGTAGTAGGCGGTGGTGCTGTCCAATCGCCTGGATTGTTGGGTGTATAAGCTACGCCAAACGCATCATCCACCCTAATTAAATTAGTACTTGTTCCTACTAACGTTACTCTTGCTCTAATGGGAATAGAATCAGATGTGGCTCGTACATCTGTGATTACATTATTTACACCATTGACAATTAATGATCCGGAATTTGGAAAGGGGTTAAATAAATTTTCTGTGATGGCAAAGCTGGTTAAATTCATTGGAGCAATTGGTATATGTCCGGATTGCACATTAATGATAAGGTTACCATTAATGCCACCACCTACGAGATTGACTTCTGTATCAGTTGTGGATTGAGAATTAATGACGATATTTCCATTAGATACCCACGAGCCAAACATAGACATATTGATACCATTTTGGGTGTAGCCACTAGATAATAATGAATCACGTATATTTACTTGATTGACAACTGTACTTAATGCGGTGAATGTGGGGGTAGGGGTAATATTTACATCCACAAAAAATAGTTTTCCACTAACACTATTCGCAGTCTGAAAGTTAAAATCGAGAGGACCTTCTAATAATGAAAGATCGACAAAACCTGATCGCGGATCCTTACTAAAATTCAAATCAAACCATGATGGATCGTCGATATCAAAAGGTATTTGTAATCTAGTCAAGAGCGCGCTGGTTCCCACCAGTTGTACATTTGCTTTAAGGTTTATCAATGATTCAATATATTGACCTGGACCAATCGATATTGCGTAACGTTTTGTGACGTTGGTTGGGTCGGGAAATGGCGCTATGGCATCGGTTATAGATGCCATGGCAGCAGTTACGGTTAGAAAAGGGAAACACTCGCTACCATCTGCTGTTGCATCATCACCAGCCTTATTAACATAAACAATCTGAGTTGCCGTTGGTATAGGCTCTATACACCCTGCTCCTTGTGGTCCTTGGGGTCCCGTTGCTCCTGTTGATCCTGTTGATCCCGCAGGACCTGTGGGTCCTTGTAGTCCTGTAGGCCCTTGCAGACCCGTGGGCCCTATAGGTCCTTGCGGCCCCCTAGGACCTCTTTTTCCAACTAATCTATTAAAGCATAGATGACATAGAAGCCTCCGAGGATCTCGAAGTCTAACTTGAGTATTTTCCTGATCAAAACTACAATTTCGTAAAAGTTGAGTTACAGCTATATTAGAACTAGCCTGCTCCTTCAGCAAACTAACTGAAGCGTTAATATCATGAAAAATAAATTGTACAGTCAGCAAACCAACTGTTAAAAGTAAAAAATTTCTCATCGATTTCCCCCATAGAAAGTCATTTGTCTACCAGATTCCAATGAATAATATCTAGAAAAAAATTTAACTTACTGAAATTCACAAGAAAGGATTCAAATAGTTGTTTCAGAGCATTCTGACAAGAATTATTTAACATTCATTTGAGAATAATCCCAACAACTATTTCTGTTCATAGGTTGCTCCACACCTTGTGTCAGCCATGATTCACTTTGGATCGAAAGTTTTGACGACATGCATTGTAAGCCATAGTCTCTGGGATATGATAAACTTGCGTAATGATATCCAACACTTCCAGGATGGTCTATTCATCTGGGACATTCCCACTTTCAATGAGAGAGTTATTCGTGAAGCTATTCTAAATGCCATCTGCCATCGTGATTATAGGATGGCAGGCTCCATTTGGGTAAAACAATTCCCGCATAGTATTACCATAGGTAGCCCTGGAGGTTTTCCTTTGGGAATTAGCACTGAAAACATGCTCTGGAAGCAACTAATTTCTCCATAGGCAATACCTAAGAAGCAAGATCCGGTCCCGTTTTAAAAAACGAGACGTTTTTGGCGACGATCGATTGAGGGATGATTTTTATCATGACGTCCAATGGATCGACGATATTTGCAATAAACCAAGGATTCCAATTCTGCCTGTTTTCACCCAAGTATTTAGACACAAAGCGCATGAGGCGCTCTTTATCAAATTCCGCAAAGGCTGCGGTTCCGCGGATGCCTACATGTTTGAGAATCCCCTTTCCCAAGTCGTATTCCACAATGCCTACAGCGCATTTCGGTTCGGCGCGCAGTCTTTTGACAAAGCTATCTCCCGATATTCCGAAAATCCAGAGGCAGGATTCTTCCCATAGGAACCAAACCGGAGAATCCCTGGGAGCTCCCTTTTCAACGGTCGATAAATGAGCCATCAAGGGCTTGCAAAGCACCTCATCTATTTCAAAATCCTTTTGCACAAACATTACACCTCCGATCATGCTGCAAGCGATTCAAGATACTGGCAGTTGAATTGATAAAGTTTTGTATTTCTGGATTCCCAAGTTCCTCTTTTGAAAGTGAAACCGACTGCGGCAATCGCCAGACTTAAACGTAAAAGAGACATCATCGGTTTGTAGTTAGGCACTTTTCGAATGGAAGCATAACCTTCCAAGAAAAAATTTTTGCAGTCTCTGGGCCATTCACCGCATTCCAAGGGACAGAAATCAACTTGAGTCATTCCCTTTTTGAACAAGTATTCTCTAAATTTCACTGTTAATCTCATTTTTCCTTTTAAAGGATTGAAAGTAGAATGTAGTCATTTTAAATGCAAATGTTATCTTGTTTCATGATTCGACTCCAACTTTGGACAATCAAGAAGGCTCTGCCTCCTCAATTATTCTCCGACGAGGAAAATGAGGATACAGAAATGTTGATCCGGCTTATTAAAATTCGTAAACATCTCTGGACATAGTAATGGTTAAAACTATTGTGAGAAAGGTCTTCTTATTATACCATTCCACAGACCCCCTTTCTCCTTAACCTGAAACACAACCTGTGATGAAAGAAAACGTTATTAATCTTTAGAGGAAAATTTTTCCTAAGCTTTTTGAAAAAGAGAAGAACCTATGTTTGAGAAAATGCGTTCTTTGGTAAAAACCGATAGTCGACCCAAAATCACCATCTACATTGCCACAAGCATTGATGGCTATATTGCTCGTAAAGACGGGAGTCTAGATTGGCTTGACCAAGTTGGCGGCTTTGATGAGGATTACGGGTTCCAGCAACTGATCGATAGCATTGATGGTGTGATTCTAGGCAGAAATACTTATGAAATCGCTGCTAGCGTTCCTGATTGGCCCTACAAAGGCAAAAGAATTGTCGTCCTTAGCAACACCTTACAAACTGTTAGAGAGGAGGCTGAGCTATATCGAGGAGATTTAACCCACTTAGTCACTCAACTTCATTCAGATGGAATCAAACATGTCTGGATAGATGGGGGCGTCACGATCTCTCAATTTCTCAAATTGCAATTGGTCGATTGCATGACACTGTCTGTAATCCCTGTCATTCTAGGAGATGGAATGCCACTTTTTAATGCGCTAGGTAACGAAATCCCTTGTCATTTGATATCTTCCCAATCTTATCCAAGCGGGCTCGTACAGCTTAATTATGAGATAAAGGCTTAAAAAGGACTTATCATGAACACAATTGATATAAGGATTGCGGTGTGAATTCGAGAGTTAAAAAGTTTCTTTCCTATTACAAGCCTTATCTCGGACTTCTCAGCGCAGATATGACATGCGCTGTGATTGCGTCTGCAGCGACGCTAGCCATTCCTTTATGCATCCGATACATGACGACAAATTTGTTAGAGATTGGTTCAGAGGATGCCCTCCATCAAATTTACATGATGGGCGGCCTTATGCTAGCTTTAGTGGCCATTTACACGGCGTGCCATGCATTTATAGACTATCAAGGCCACATGATGGGTGCTTTGATGGAAAGAGACATGCGTGACGAACTATTCGAGCATTACCAAAAGCTCTCCTTCAAATTTTATGATGAACATAAAACAGGTCAGCTCATGACCAGGATTTCACATGACACATTTGATCTTGCAGAGCTCTACCATCATGGCCCGGAAGATATCGTCATCTCCTTGTTAAATTTGATCGGAGCCTTTGTCATCTTAATCAATATCAACGCCACATTGGCTCTCATTGCCCTTCTCTTCATTCCAATCATGGGAATTTATGGGTTCTATTTCAGCAAGAAGATGTATAAGGCATTGAGAAAAAGCAGTGACAAAATCGGAGATATCAATGCTCAAGTGGAAGACACCCTTGCTGGGATTAGAGTCGTCAAATCCTTCACCAACGAAGAAGTGGAAAAGAAAAAATTCACTTATGAGAATGATCGTTTCGTCGAGAGCAGAAAAAAGGGTTACAAGGCTGAAGCCTATTTCTATGATGGCTTAATTGCATTTACCCAACTCATGACGATTACAGTTGTCATCTTTGGAGCAATAAGTATTGTTAAAGGCTCCTTAAGCTTGGCCGACTTACTCGCCTTTCTTCTTTACATTGTCATCCTGATTGAACCAATACAGCGGTTGGGCAATTTCATCCGGCTATATCAAGAAGGAATTGCTGGATTCCATCGATTTATGGAGGTTTTGGAAATTGAGCCAGAAATTCAAGATGCTACGCATGCCATTGACCTACCCCACGTTCAAGGAGAGATAGAATTTAAGGACGTCAGTTTCAAGTACAAAGAGGACCACGATCACGTTTTGAAAGATATCTCTCTGAAAATAAATGTTGGGGAATATGTCGCTTTGGTTGGACCATCAGGTGTTGGAAAGACCACTCTTTGTTCTTTGATACCACGATTCTATGAAGTCAGCGAAGGGAAAATATTGGTCGACGGCCATAACATCAAAAATCTTAGAGCCAAATCATTGCGGAGAAATATTGGTATTGTCCAGCAAGATGTCTACCTTTTTGCTGGAACAGTTTCAGAAAATGTTCGTTATGGAAAACCCGATGCCACAGAAGAAGAGATCATCGTAGCAGCAAAGCAGGCTAATGCTCACGATTTCATCATGACGCTGTCGAATGGATATTCAACAGACATTGGACAGCGCGGAGTCAAGCTATCTGGAGGCCAAAAGCAGCGGCTCAGCATTGCACGCGTTTTCCTAAAAAACCCGCCTATCATTATTTTCGACGAAGCCACCAGTGCTTTGGATAATGAAAGCGAACGAGCAGTACAAAATTCTCTTGAAAAACTGATCAAAAATCGGACGACTCTCGTCATCGCCCACCGCCTATCAACGATCAGGAACGCAAAGAGAATCCTTGTACTGACAGATAACGGTATTGAAGAGCAGGGAACCCATGAAGAATTAATCGCTTTAGAAGGCACCTACGCCAATCTATATAACATGCAATTAAGAATTGAAGACACTAACACGAACACGTGATGATTATTTTTTAGAGAAGTGTTGAATTCACCGCACGCCAATAGACATGGCCATCAGGACGAACAAGGACGGCTCCCCCGCGTCCAATCCCATAGAGTGCATGAAAATCATTATTGACATCCTTGTAGTGACCATTCTCATGAATGGATACACAGCGAAAAGAAAGCGCTGGATTCATGCTCAACAGCTCTTTTGACCAGGATTTTCCATCAGAATCTGTCAAAAGAGTGAACGAATCAACAAAAAGATCGATCGTAGAAATCACTCCCTCAGGTCCTTGAAGCCATAAATGAGGAGCTCTTGATCCTGGTCTAGCATTTGGAAGATATTGAGTAGCAGTGATTGCAAGCGATTCTGTTCCATCAGGGACGACGAGACCACTCTGATAAGAAAAGCCGATATCCTGACCAATAGAGTTTAAGACCGTTGACGAAATCAAATCCTGGAGCTTTTTTCGATCCCCTGATTTCCGTGCTTGAATGATGGCAGAATATCCTTTTGCGTTGCTGCGGCTCCAATCAATATTACTCTGTACGGTAGGGAATCGTTCCTCATGATAAGTGTCAAGAATCTCCTCTGACAGTTGTCCTTTGATGACGGAAGCTAATTTCCAGCACAAATTATGAACATCTTGAATCCCCGTTTGCAAGCCAAAGCCTCCAGCTGGTGATAAAAGATGAGCCGCATCACCGGCCAAAAATACACGGCCTTTACGGAAGTTCTGGGCTATTTGCACGCACATGTGCCAGAACTCAATATCAAGGATTTCGATCTTTAAATCAGGGATCTCAAACGTCTCACGGATAAATTGAAGGCAATAGTCTGTATGAAAATCGGAGTCATTTTGCTCCATTTCAGTGCTCAGCTTAATGCCCATCAACCATTCGTCCTTGCAGTTGACAGACTGAATAAAACGACCAAATGAAGCTTCTCCAAGCATAAAATATGCGGCACTAGGACGATACGGAGCGATTGGATAGGGATCGGCTCTAAAGTAGATACTCACAAACCTACCCAAGTCCTCTCTTCCAATGACAGGGATGTCCAAAAGTTTCCGTACAGGGCTCCTGGCTCCATCGGCAGCTAATAAATACTTTGCATGTACCTGAAATGTTTCCCCGGTTTCCTTTTGAAGGGTGGCTATAATGGATTCCTTTTCTTCAACGAAGTCAATGAGCTCTGTTCTATATTGGATACTAACGTGATCTTCCTCGATGGAATTCCTTAACAAGTCCTCAAGAAGAGCCTGGGAAAGGAATGATGGCTCACAGGGGCTATAACAAGGCGCCAATTCGTTATCGAGGGAAACCTTCGCTAATTCTTCCCCACAAAAACTCTCAAGCCACATGATGCGCCGTGCTTCTCTTGGAAAATCCCATTTTCGTATCGCTGCTTCTATTCCGAGAGCACGAAATATCTCTACACTACGCACATTAAGATTGCGTGCTTTCGGATGGCGATTCATTGTGCTACGCCTATCGACTAGAATTGCGTTTATGCCCATTCGTTGAAACAGTAATCCTGCTGTCAAGCCCACTGGACCGGCACCTACTACGAGTACATCATACATCTGATACCCTCTTTTCTAATTGATCATATTGCTTTAAAGCACTCTTACACCATTCTAGAGCAGCCTTTACTTGCCCCAACCCAAACTCCAAAGTCATTAGCCTATAGTGCTGCCCAGGTTCATTTTTCTGATCTAACTGCAATTGATCCTTGATTTTTTGATAAATTTTATTTTTTTTGATGAGCATTTGATGAAATTCTTCAACATGTTTTCGTGTTGTCGATAGAGGAACGAATTCTCCAAAGAAAAGTTTAAGCAAAAGCTCGTTACGAAATTGTTCATATTCCACCGGCTGATTGACCCACTCTTTCAAGGCTTTTTTTCCTTCCGCTGTTAATTCATACACATTCCTCTGACGTCCACTTTTGGATGAATCCTCGTGCTGTATAATAAGCCCTTCATCAATAAGGTCTCCCAAGACGGGGTAAATCGAACTGTAAGATTCTTTCCAAAAATATTGAGTACTTCCTTCCATTAATTTTTTTATGTCGTATCCCGAACTTTTTGGAACCAAGGCTAGCATCCCCATGATCGCAAATCGACTCTTGTTGCTTTTAGCCATCATCACACTCCTGTTTAAATATATCAATATGATATATCATATTGATATATTGCAAAGCAAGAAAATTTCGTAAGTTCTCAAAAAGTAACACTGCTCCAATCCCCCCTGCTAAACAAGATAAACAGGATATGTAGGATCGCTGCGCGGCAGGATAGGCATGATGATAAGATAAGCGTGCTTCCATGTTCTTATCATCATGCCTATCCTGCCGCGCAGCGATCCTACATATCCTGTTTATCTGTGCTGGACGTTTATTTCCGAAAACGGTAGTAGTAATAAACCATTTTCCTTCTTCAAATAACAAATTTTAGGCTTTTAGTTCCTGAAGAAATGCTCTTACAGCTGCTGTAAATCCTATCGGATTATCAGCATGGACAACATGCCCCCCCTCTAGAACTCGCAACACTGTATTAGGTCGACGCAGTGCCATCTCTTCGAGATGTGCTTCTGTTGTGAGCCGACTGTCTTGTCCGCGAATGAGTAAGGCTGGACAATCCGTTGCAAGCCATTCTTTCCAGTGGTTTCCATTCGTTAAGCTAACCGATGTTGCTATCTCTTGTGGATTAAATGCGAGCCGCCATCCTCCATCAACTTGGCGGAAAGAATCTTGCAAACAAGGGTACAAACGGGAACCCACGCACTCCACAAGGTCTTCACGAGTTTTAAAAGTGCCTCCCCAATTAAGTGAAAAATTCACATCGACTGAGATCTCAACACCGATGTCTTCGATGATCAGGGCGCGCACAAGGTCTGGATAACGCGCAGCAAAATGGTATGCATTTATCCCCCCAAGGGAATTCCCCAACAGCACGACCGGCTTCTTTACTTTGAGATGTGCCAGGAAAGTTGTCAGATCGCTGAGATAGTCATCGCGTGTATAGGTTGCTGCATGATCGGAATTTCCATGCCCTCGTTGATCTAAAGCGACAACACGCCATTGAGGAGCCAATGCTGTGGCAAGAGGAGCAAATGTCTCGCCTTCCATCCAATGTGCATGGAGAGCAATGAGTATAGGGCCATCCCCACCTGAATCGAGATAGGAAAATGTTAGCTTATCGTGCTGAAATGTGTGTTTTTGCATGTGAACAGAATCTCCTCATTTTAGTCATCATCGTTGCGCCAGCCATTTCACATATGCTTTTGATGTCCAGTCCAGCTGAATTGACATCATATTTCTTATAGCTTGGTGTAATGAATATAGTTTACTATACGTAATATTTTCTGTCAAAAAATTTAATGAGGTCGTTCAACGTCTAGATGGGTTATTCTACTCTCTCGCCCTCTTCGAATTTGCTCAACAAACTTCTCCGCGAATCTGTCACAATAGCTACAAAAGGAGGTAATTGCAAAAGTCGGGTCAGAACCAGTTCCATGAGCTATCGCCAAGAACATCTCTTAACTGCTCACAGGTATTTGGCAAAATAGTTCGTTGTAAAAGCGGAAGAGGACTTCCGCACTCCAAACGCTTCGCGGAGCCACATTTGTGTTACGCGAAGCGTTTGGAGTGCGGAAGT
>JAGVJP010000131.1 GCA_020051075.1 Parachlamydiales bacterium | reverse complement strand
TCAAAAGACACGAATGTCCCAAAAATTGATCTAGAATAAAGCGAAAGAGGACTTTCGCACTCCAAACGCTTCGCGCTGAAAAAATGGGTAATGGTAAGGCCTGAGGACAGTTCACACCTATCTCTGAACGTTACTTTAGAGTGGGTCAAAAAGGAGAAGCTGCTTTGTTAGAGTTGTCTACTCGCTTGGCGATTTCTTGCATGAGGAGGTCTAATCCCATCCCAAAAGCTGCTGAAATCTCAAAGAGGGTGTTGGGAGCAAATGAGTATTTTTGCTTGAAGTGTTCGACATGGTCTTGAGCTTCTTCTGTGTCGATTTTATTGAGTGCAACAAGGAATGGGCGATTGAGCAGTTCGGGATTATACGCTTCCATCTCTTCTCTTAAAACGCGATAATCTTCGTCAGGAGTTCTTCCATCAATCCCTGAGGCATCTAAAATATAGATCAGCAGCTTCGTCCGTTCGATATGGCGCAGAAATTCCAGTCCAAGCCCGCGATTATGACTCGCTCCTTCGATGATCCCTGGGATGTCGGCGATGTAGATTCTTGTATAATTTTCGAGCTCAATATAGCCTAAATTGGGCTGGAGCGTCGTAAATGGATAGGCAGCGACTTTAACCCGAAGACCGGCAAGCGATGAAATGAGCGTCGATTTGCCTGCATTGGGGAAGCCGACAAGGCCAACATCGGCGATGAGCTTCAACTCAAGTTCAAGCTCTTTCTGTTCTCCTTCGGTCCCTGGAGTACATTGATTCGGAGCGCGATTGGTCGGGGTTTTATAGCTGTCGTTGCCTCTTCCTCCACGTCCGCCTTGACAGAGCGTCCAGCGCTCGCCATCTTTCGTGAAGTCATGAAGAACAGTACCGCTGCGGTTGTCTTTGACGAGTGTTCCACAAGGCACTTGAAGGATGAGATCTTTTCCATTGCGCCCTTGCCGGCAGTTTCCCCCGCCGTCGGCGCCATTTTCTGCTTTTAGGTGTTTCCGATGACGGAACCAGTCAAGCGAAGGGAGTTGAGCATTGGCTTCTAAGATAATCGAGCCGCCTTTGCCGCCATTGCCTCCTGAAGGGCCCCCCTTGGGGATGAATTTCTCTCGCCGCCAGGCGACAACGCCGTTGCCGCCTTTGCCAGCTGAAAATTGAATGAGGACGCGGTCAACAAACATAAAGCTCGATTAAGTGGATTTAGCCTAGACTGCCGATAAAGAGATGTTAGGCTCTATAGCTTCGATTGAAACGAACGTTTTGTCGGACTTTCGGAAAGCGACGATCCCATCAGTTAATGCGAACAATGTGTCGTCTTTGCCTTTAGCAACGTTCTTAGCAGGATGCCACTTCGTTCCTCTTTGACGAACGAGGATGCTGCCAGCGGTGACGAGCTGTCCTGAGCCGACTTTTAATCCGAGTCTTTTTGAGTGGGAATCTCTTCCGTTGCGGCTTGAACCTTGCCCTTTCTTATGTGCCATGATTAACCTTCCTTATTTCTGATCTTGGTTTTCGAAAATTCCCTTATCTGTAATTTTCAACCGTGTATTTTTCTGACGATGGCCCCATCGGCGGCACTGATTATGGCTTCGTTTATATTTTAGAGAAGTGATTTTCTCAGCATGAACAAGCCCCACCACTTCGCCAAAAACGGCTTGGTTAGGGAGGATTGGGTTGCCGACCTGGGTTTGATCTCCATTGCCAATGCATAGGACTTCAAACTGGACGTTATCGCCAGGGTTTGCATCGAGGAGTTCGACATCGATGACGCTCCCTTTCTTTACTGTATACTGTTTTCCACCTGTTTTGATTATGGCGTACATTTTGACCTCTTTTCGAGTAAGTAATTAGCTTTCTGAAGTTTGATTAATGCAGATTCTATCGGACCTGCTGATTGAAATCAATAAAAATTCATAGGAAAAAAGAGAGGTTGAGAGAAAGTGATCGGAACTAGAGGGCAACGGCGCTAATTCTCATGAACCACAGAGGCACAGAGAACACAGAGAGTAAACATGTGGCTTAATAAGGGGGAGCGTCAAAAGTTACAGAAGATTATGGGATAAAAAAAGGAAAAGGCGCAACACCTTTTCCCGAGGAAGTGGCCAGAACTGGAATCGAACCAGCGACACAAGGATTTTCAGTCCTCTGCTCTACCGACTGAGCTATCTGGCCAAACTGAAGAGAGTTACGATAGTCTATCGTTTTATTTAGTGCAACGAAATTTATCAATCATTGGTTTTCACCTTGTTAGGTTCCGCATCGGGCGGACTTGGCTCCACGCCGACTTTATTGGCACTGGCAAGATAGATCATATCTTTCAATACATTCACAGCTTCTTGTAATTGGAGATCGTCGACACCTGAAGTTTTATTTTTTTTCGTTGCCTCCCAGTCCTCATCCTCATCTGCTGTTCCATCGATATGAGCTTGTGGACCATTCAGAAAGTACTGATAATTCTTATTGCGAGCAATCCGATTTTCGCTATTTTTTCGAAGGGCCGGGAGGAAATTGCGCCAAGCGGTGACTGGTTTTTGTAAATGGGGGATGTAGTATTTCATGTACCATCGTTTAATGTCAGGAGGTAAATCGGATAGAGTATCGACATAAACTGGAGGGATGATATCATTGCTAATGGAGTCTGAGCTGCTTTCTCCAATGTCTTCTTTGTTCCAATGTCCAGGGACGAGCACATCAGCCTTAACGCCCTCTTTTTGAGGGGTACGCCCTGATACGGTGTAGTACTTCCCGACAGTCACTTTAAAATAAGAGCTACTTTGATTGTCAGTGACCGTTTGTGTTTGAATGGTCCCTTTGCCATAGGTATGTTCATCTCCGACGACAAGGGCTACGCCATAATCTTGTAAAGCTTGGGCGACGATTTCGGCAGCAGAAGCTGTTGCTTTTGAGGTGAGGATAATCAACGGACCATCATAAGCAGTTTTCCCATCGACATCGCGATAGATTTTTTCTTCGCCATTTGAATATTTTGAGATGACGATGACGCCATCGGTGATGAAAAGTCCGGCTACTTTGACAGCTTGGGAGAGGAATCCTCCGCTATTGTTTCGCAAGTCTAAAATCAAGCCTCGCAAATCCCTTTGACTTTGCAGTTTATCTATTGCCTCCCGCACATCTTTTTCACTCGATATGTCTTTCCCTTGGTAGAAAGCATGCAGGGTGATGATGCCAATGATACCATTGCCAAAAGGTTGAGAGGAGACGTCGACTCTGCCATTGTCGACAATAATTTCTTTTAGCGGCAGAATTGCAGTGTATTCCTGATCAGCGCCGCCATTTTCCCCTTTTCTTTTTACTGTGAGGCTGATCTTACCATCTTTTTCCCCATGAATCAGCCCCATCACCTCATCAAAGGAGAGTCCTGCGACCGATTTTCCATCGACTTTTACAATGATATCGCCCTCTTTTATTTTTCCACTTTCCTCAGCAGAGCCCCCTTTAAGGATATGTTTGATCGTCGGTCCATTGTCGGTTTCTTTGACTAGGATTCCGATCCCATTGAACTCTTTTTGAAGTCTGACACGCATGTCATAAGCTTCATTAGCCATATAGAAGGTTGTATGGGAGTCTAAACTGCTGGCCAAGGCTTTCAATATATGGATAGCAAATAAATTTTCTTGTTCCTGAGGGGAGAGAGGTTCTCCGTTCTCGTTCACATAGAGATATTTGTTTTCTGCGTCTTGCAACTTTTCTTCATAAGCTTTGACGATTTCAAGCTGCTTAGCTGCAGTTAAATTAGCTCCAGTCCGATTTTTTCGTGATTCAAATTCTTCATGCAGGTTTATCAACCATCTTTGCTTAAGCTGGGCGGTATTTTCGGCAAATTTTCTTTCTTCGTTATCTTTTGAAGGGGGGAGTTGAGTGGCGAAGAGCGCCTGACTATGGTTCTCAAGCTCTTGACGAAGTCCTCTTGCTCGATTGATTCCATTTTGAATGAGTTGATTGAGCTTATTGAAAACAATGAAATCTCGTTTTTTATACTGATCGATGATTTGGTTGATCTCAGCAGGACTCAAAGCAAGATACGGCGAGACTTCCTGTTCGAGCAGGTAGAGCCCATTAGGATCGAATTGATCGAGGTAATTATCGATAGAGCTCTGAATGATTTTTGTCGTAATCGTCTGAGATTCTAGGTGCTTACTAAATATTTGCCCCATGATCTCATTGACATTAGATAACTGCAATAGGTCTTGCTCATGTCCTTTTAAAGGAAATGAGAAGAGGAGCAAAATGAGCATCAGTAGCCGATAACAATCCATCATAACGATCTCTCCTGTAAAACGCTAAGATAGGCTGTTTTCTAATTGAAAACAACCCTGATCTCCATTAATCTACTGTGTTTTGAATAGGTTATTTCATGGTATTGCAAAAAGATTATTTTTCATTGTCAAATTTCGAGGGCTCTCTCGACTTTCTCCTTTGTCTGCTCCAAAAGGAGGAAATGGATATCTATGACGTGCCGATCCAAAAGCTCATTGAGCAATTTCTTTCTCATCATCACGCGGACGAAGAAGACCTTCTCGACGAAGGGGCTGAATTTATTGGAGGCGTCTCCTACCTGATCTGGTTAAAGAGCAAAACACTGCTTCCTCGCGAAGAACAAACGGCTGAGTTTGAAGAAAAGATAGAGGATCCCCGATTTGAAATCATCCATCACTTGATCGATTACTGCCGTTTTAAACAAGCGGCCAAACAACTCAACCTCCGCCAGGAGCAGCAACAAGGGTTTTACTTCCGGGGCATTGAAAAGCCTGAATGGAGAAAACCTCTTGGGATTGATCATGTTTCATTAGAAGAGCTCTCTCAGCTATTCCAGGATATGATCCTGCGCGCCTCTCAGCACCCTTCTCCTATTCAAGAAGAAAATTGGAGGGTGAGCGATAAAATCCAGTCGATCCGGCTATTTTTAAAAGAAGAAGGGTCTTTATTTTTATCCAACCTGCTTCAACCCCATCAAAGCCGTTTAGAGATGATTGTGATTTTTCTCGCTCTTTTAGAACTCATCAAAAGCGGAGAGCTGGCTGTCGGTCGGGAACAGCCGAGTGGTGAAATCGTGATCTTTGCCGCACAAGTCAGCGGCGGAGATGCGAAAAAAAATAATCAGGACGACTACAAATGACCAAAGAGCTCAATTTTCTTGAAGAAGAAAACAGTATTAACATGGATGGCGAAGAAGCGAATGAACTAGAGACCCCTTGGGTTCAGATCGATCAGCAGCTGAAGCAGCACCTTAAACGTGTTGTTGAAGCGCTCATTTTTACAAGCGCCGATCCTTTGCCCCTTGCAAAAATCCGGGAAGTGACCGACACGATCACCCCTCTCCGCCCACGCCAGCTCCGTGCTGTCATCGAAGAGCTCAAACAAGAATACCTCTCCCAGCAGCGCTCTTTCAAGCTAGATGAAATCGCCCAAGGCTACGTGTTGCGCACGCACGAAGAGTATGCCCCTTATCTTGACTTGCTCTACCGCCAACGCCGCGCCGAAAAACTGTCGCCGGCGTCTACAGAAGTTCTTGCGATCATTGCCTATCGGCAGCCGATCACTCGTCCCCAAATTGATGCGATCCGTGGAGTCGACTCCTCCGGCACGTTGATGCAGCTGCTCGAACGGCAGCTTGTCGAACCTGTCGGAAAGCTCGATGCGCCAGGACGCCCCACCCTTTATGCAACCACGAAAGAATTCTTGAAACACTTTGGGTTGAAAGACATCTCCGAGCTGAAGACAATAGAGAGAGGAAAATGACATGAACTATATTGCACTCATTCATAAAGAAGAGAATTCAGACTATGGAGTGAGTTTTCCCGATTTTCCGGCATGTATTTCGGCGGGTAAAACTCTTGAAGAAGCTAAATTAATGGTTCAAGAAGCACTGATTAGCCATATCAACTTGCTGAAAGAGATGCATGAACACATACCAGCACCAATGACGCTAGAAGAAATTATGACATGCCCTGAAAACAGATATGTCCTTAAGCTGGCACCACAGGGCCATTATGAGTGTGGATCTGTTTCAGGAAGGACTCGTCCACTTTTAAATGAGCTCTCACAAGGTCATGAGGGGTAAATGCCAGCCAATTGGCAAGGGAAATATCCGCAAAGTGGTCGCTTCGAAAAATCTCTAGAAAGCGGAGTGTTGTGTTGCCGGTGTTCTCGATGTAGTGCCCCAAGGGGAAGGGAACTGAACCGACATCTCCCGCTTGAAAGTTGAAGGTGCGTGCATTTCCTTCAGCAGCAAACACTGTCATCCGGGCAGAGCCGGAGATATAAAACTGCCATTCATCGCTGTTAGGATGCCAGTGCAATTCCCGCATCCCTCCCGGTTCCACTTCGACTAATCCAGCTGCTATCGTCTTCGAGATCGGGAAAATGGAAGAATCAGTGACTCTGACAGTGCCGCTTTTTGTGCGGAGCGGCTCCTGCGCCATCATCCGGTGACTGAACTTTTGCGGAACAGGTCCATTGCCAAGGGCCGGTTGTGAGTTCAGCGGACCGGGGAGCGGAGCCGGAAAGATATAGAGCTCTTCCTTTGGGATATTCGCAAACACTTCTTCTGATACATTGAAATTTTTTGCAAGAACTTCTCGAGGGGTATGCGCTAACCAATCGGTGAGTTGAAATGTCGAATCCTCGGAAAAGTCGCCATCATCAAAAACAAGGATGAATTCACATCCTTCTTCTCCGAGACCTTGAATCGAATGGGGGATGCCAGCTGGGAAATACCACAGATCCCCTTCGGCGACATCATCTTGAAAAACCCGTCCCGCCTGATCGACGGCAGTGATTCGCGCTTGCCCTTTCAGCATGTAGGACCATTCAGCTGCTCGATGCCAGTGCATTTCACGCACTCCTCCAGCTTTGAGGCGCATATTCACTCCAGATAACTGGGGAGAGCTCGGCAATTCGCGCGTTGTCGTTTGTCTTGCCCATCCGCCTTCTTCTAGTCTCATATGGCTATCAGCAAAGGACCAGTGAAAATTTGGCAAGGTGCCGTGATCTGTGCGAGGCGGCCTCAAGAGATCGGGATTTTCCTCTTCGCGCGCCCGATTTTTAGGTCCTAAAATCGATGCGCCAACTTTGCCTTTAATGGGTTCTAATTCTTCTGAAGAATTGAGTTCCTTTTGCTTCAACGTCATGAGCATCTCCCTGCTGAGAAGTTTATCCCTTATTCCTGTCCGTATATGCCGAGGTAAGATTTATTTCTACTATTAATTTGCTAAGATCTTTCGTGCCCGATTGTTCCCTTTCGTGCCCCTGCCCGTGCCCCTGCCCGTGCCCGAATTTGTCGCAGACGGTTGTGATATATCAGAGTTTCTCTCGCAAATTCGGATGAGGGATTGTTCTAAAAAAAGGGACAATAGGGCAGGGGCACGGGCACGAAAGAGGAAAAATCGGGCAGGGGCAGGGGCACGGGCACGGGCACGAAAGGGGACAATCGGGTAGGAGCACAAAAGGTCTTAATCTAATTTCTTTTCTTTGTCAAAAATGATCCGTTTCCCTATACTTAGGCCAGAATTTATAGCTGTCTTCAATTTAATTTCCTCATTATCGAGAAATTTTTTGTCATTGATCGCCTTCAGAAGAAGGCAACAATCAATGTTCAGACTCCTATTTAGTATCTAATCGTAAAGAAAATTAAGCAAAACGCTTACCCTAACTTTTGAATAAGGAGAAGGCTAATATGCCGACTATTCAACAACTCGTACGACAACCACGAGTTCCAAAGAAACGACGAAGCAAGTCACCTGCTCTTGTGAAATGTCCGCAAAGACGTGGTGTTTGCTTGCAAGTCAAAACAAAGACCCCAAAGAAGCCTAACTCAGCACTCCGTAAAGTGGCTTGGGTTCGTCTTTCAACCGGGCAAGAAGTCATCGCTTATATCGGCGGTGAAGGGCACAACCTCCAAGAACACAGTATCGTTCTTGTCAGAGGTGGACGAGTTAAAGACTTACCAGGTGTTCGCTATCACATTGTGAGAGGAGCATTAGACTGTGCGGCTGTTAAAGACCGTAAACAAGGAAGATCGAAATACGGGGCGAAACGTCCTAAGAAGTAACGCTAGGATATTGCATCATGAATATCCTGGTTCGCGATTCGCGTTTTCACGAAAACGTCAATCACGCACAGAGATCAGCAGCAGAAATGCTTCGGCTGATTTCAGGTGAACTGTAAGATCTTCTTCAAAAATGATTTATTAATCGCTCATTGATGAGGAAACGATGTCAAGAAGACACAAAGCAGAAAAACGAGAAACAGAGCCAGATCCTATTTATAAAAGTACGATCTTGTCAAAGTTTATCAATAAGATCATGCAGCAAGGGAAAAAATCTGTTGCCCGCCGCATTGTCTATAACGCCCTAGATAAATTTTCCAAAAGGGTCAAAATAGATGACCCATTGGAAGCTTTCGAACAAGCGTTAGAAAACGCAAAACCAACACTTGAAGTGAAATCTCGCCGTATCGGCGGGGCGACATACCAAGTGCCTATGGAAATTCCTGCAAACCGGCGTGCCTCGATGGCGATGCGCTGGGTCATCAACCATTCCCGGGCAAAGCCAGGACGTTCGATGGAAGATGCTCTTGCTGACGAATTAACCGCTTGCTTTAAGAATGAAGGAACCACTATAAAGAAAAAAGATGACACCCATCGTGTTGCCGAGGCGAATAAAGCCTACGCACACTACAAGTGGTAACAGGAGGAAATTTCAATGGCAAGACCGGAAAAAGAAAGTATTAAGAATGTCCGTAATATTGGCATCATGGCTCACATCGATGCGGGTAAGACGACGACAACAGAACGGATTCTTTACTATTCTGGACGTTCTCACAAAATTGGCGAGGTGCACGAAGGCGCTGCCACGATGGACTGGATGGTTCAGGAGCAAGAGAGGGGGATCACAATCACCTCAGCTGCAACGACAGTGTTTTGGAAAGGGGCTAAGATCAACATCATCGATACCCCTGGCCACGTCGACTTCACGATCGAAGTCGAACGCTCACTGCGCGTTCTCGATGGCTCTGTCGCTCTTTTCTGTTCAGTCTCGGGGGTCGAACCTCAGTCAGAAACAGTTTGGCGTCAAGCAGATAAATATGGCGTTCCACGGATCGCCTTCGTCAACAAAATGGACCGGATGGGAGCCGACTTCTTCGACGCTGTCCACACCATGCGCGACAAACTTCATGCCAACGCTATCCCAGTTCAGTGCCCCATTGGCGCTGAAGCAGAATTCAAAGGGATGGTCGACCTCATCACGATGCAAGCTTATATCTTCCATGATGAAACGCTTGGTGCTGATTGGGACGTCACTCCGATTCCTGAAGACCTGGTTGAAAAATGTAAGCAGATGCGTTCAGAGCTGTTAGAAGAGCTCGCCACCATCGACGAAGAAAATGAAAGCTTCATGCACAAGGTGCTTGAAAATCCTGATTCGTTGACACCTGATGAGATCAACGCTGCCATCAGAAAAGGGGTTTGTGCAAACAAGTTTAACCCAGTTTTATGCGGCTCGGCTTTCAAAAACAAAGGGGTGCAGCAGCTGTTGGATGCTGTCGTCGCTTGGATGCCTTCTCCTCTAGATCGAGGAAACATCAAAGCGCATGACCTCAATACTGATGAAGAGATCCTCCTCACTCCTGATGACGACCAGCCCTTAGCTGCCCTTGCGTTTAAAATCATGACCGACCCCTATGTGGGCCGACTCACGTTTGTCCGGGTATACTCAGGAACACTCACGAAAGGGACAGCTGTTCTCAACTCCACAAAAGGGGATGAAGAGCGGATTTCTCGGCTTCTCGAGATGCACGCAAACAAGCGGGAAGAAAGAGACGAATTCCATACCGGCGATATCGCCGCTTGTATCGGACTGAAAAAAGCGACGACAGGAGATACTCTCTGCTCGCCTAAACGTCCGATCTTGCTCGAAAAGATGGAATTCCCTGAGCCTGTGATCTCGATGGCGATTGAACCCAAATCCAAGGGCGATCGAGAAAAACTTGCGACGGCATTATCCTCTCTTTCTATTGAAGACCCAACCTTCCGAGTTTCGACCAACGAAGAGACTGGACAGACAATCATTGCAGGGATGGGCGAGCTCCACCTGGAGATTTTGCATGACCGAATGAAGCGGGAATTCAGCGTCGAAGCTAATGTCGGCAAGCCGCAAGTGGCTTACAAAGAGACGATCACGATTCCTGGCAGCAGTCAAACAAAATTTGTTAAGCAGTCTGGTGGACGTGGACAGTATGCGCACGTGGAGTTGGAGATCCGTCCAAACGAAAAAGGAAAAGGAAACGAGGTTGTCAGCAAAATTGTTGGCGGCGTCATTCCAAGAGAGTATATCGCTCCGACGATAAAAGGGATTGAAGAAGGGCTGGCAACAGGTGTTCTTGCCGGATATAACCTTGTCGACGTGTGCGTAGAGATCGTCTTTGGTTCTTACCACGATGTCGACTCAAGCGAGATGGCCTTCAAAATCTGCGGATCGATGGCGTTGAAAGATGCGGCGAAGAAATGTAAGCCGGTGATCCTCGAACCGATCATGAAGGTCGATGTCACCACTCCTGAAGCGAATATGGGAGATGTGATCGGCGACCTCAACCGTCGTCGTGGACAGATCCTCGGACAGGAAAACCACAAAGGGGCAGTCATCATCCGTGCAGAAGTTCCTTTAAGTGAAATGTTCGGTTATTCTACGTTGCTCCGATCGCTGTCGTCTGGCCGTGCTACCTATGCGATGGAGCCTAGCCACTTTGAACGCGTTCCGTCAAAAATTCAGGAAGATATTATTAGGAAATAAAGGTTATTATGGCAAAACAAGAAAAGCAGCCTAAATCCGCTGCAGTGAAACAAAAAATCCGCATCCGCCTTAAAGGCTATGACCAACGGCTTTTGGATCGTTCAACAGCCGATATTGTGGAAACAGCAAAACGAACTGGAGCAGCGATTGCTGGTCCGATCCCTCTCCCAACAAGTTGTGAGAAGTACACCGTTTTGCGCTCTCCTCATATCGACCGCAAATCGCGTGAACAGTTTGAAATCCGCACCCATCGCCGCTTGATTGATATTCTCAATCCTTCAAGCAAAACGATCGATGCTTTGAAGACATTGACCCTCCCCGCAGGTGTCGATATCAAAATTAAGGCCGCATAAGTGCATTCTGGATAAGCAGCAGCAAGTGACAAGCTTGTTGTTTGTTTATCCAGAATTATCTTACTTCTTTGCGTTAAAAAAGAGGAGTGCTTAGGATAGATTCTCGTTGAAATCGCTTCCAAAGGTTCTTTCCACGAGATTCCCCATATAATTTCCTGACCTATCAAAACATTCGGCAGCTTGATCGACTAGATATTCTTTCCCGTACAATTCGAACACGGCATAGACGTTTCCTTCCTCATCTTCGTATTCGAAATCTGAATCGTTAAAAACAATGTCTTCATTGGGTTGTTCGTCGTTATAGAAAATGCCGGAAACACTGAAAATCTGTCGATCGTTATGAAGGGTGTCTTCTGTGGCGATCGGTTCTGGGGTGAGCTCATAGGGAGGTGGTTGGTCTCCGCTGAGATTTTCTTCTCGTTCTGGAGAATTCAAGGTTTGATCGAGTTCTAGAGCAGTCATACGCGATCGCAGACCAAAAGGCTCTTGAATTTCGTTATGAGAACTGGCAGCTTGTAACAAATGTTGTCGAAACTTTGCTGCAGGGGTTCCGGGGCCGCTCCGAGTCTCGCTTAAAGATGCTTTGTTCTTTTTCAATCGGATATTTTCAAGCAGTTGTCTTTGCTCCGCTATCTTGTTGTCAAGGTTATGTGCCAATTCCTTAGCCTTAGCAAGGCCTTCTTGTGCCTCGAGAAGTTTCGCACTAGTCTGAGAAGATGCAAACCCATCTCTATTTCTTAATTCAGTTCTATGTTTGACGTGGAGCTGCTGAATTAATATTTCATATCTGTTTGAAAAACCAAGGTATTTATTTTTTTCTATTTCTAATCGATTGAGTTCCTCTAGTACTTTGATTTCAACCTCTTCAACATCTTTTACATTCAACGGGGGGATAGTTGCAGGTGTTGTTGGAGCTTTCGATGGGTTTCGAGGGGAAAATGTTGGTGTATGAAACTGTTTTAAGTGGGGAGGTGATGGCATTGGAGTCAAAAAATCTGCGCTTGGAGGTCTTTCGGGAGGCTGTTGTGTTAGAAGAGACTTTGGTTGTTTTTCAGCCTCTGGAAATCCTTGTTGATGTCGTGGAGGTTGGAAGATAGGCGGCTGTGGTGGCACTTGTGCATGTAACAATGGTGGTTTAGGTTGATCGCTAGGCCGAGTAGAGATTGGGGGTGAAAGGGGGTGTGAGGGTAACAATGTTTTGTTTGTGCTAGAAAGGGTTGGTGGCTTAAGAATAAGGTGGAGTGCTACAGAGGCAATGCTGATCGCATAAAGGAGATCAACAGATGCAGGGAGGCGTGCGAGCTTGAAAAGAGCGAGATTCAAGGATCCAACAGTGCCTCCGAGTAAAGCAGAACTGATCATTAGATGGATCGTTGGAATGTTTGGAAATCTTTTGTTGAGTGAAGCTTCGATGGCGTTGGCAAAGCTGCGCATCGTCAAGAAGAAAAGTCCATTGATTGTGAGTAGCACCCCAGAGATAACCTGAGGAGAGTGTTTATGTAGCGCGTAAGGATGATTTTGCATCACCTGAAAAATGCGGTTGCCCCAATTCTTAAGAGACTCAAAATTCCCTTGAAAAGCATGAGAACAAGCTTGCTGATTCAAGTTAATATTTAACACACTAAATTTCATATAATTACCTTCAGATGAATAGATTTGTATAAAACTCAAATAATAACTTTATACATAAAAAATTTATTACAGAATAGCTGAGGAGTGATTTAAACGGAAGTTCAATCTTGGTGTAAACGCGAAATTTGGATAGCCAGCACTTCGTGCCTAAGCAAGAGAACATCCACCTATAAGAGACAAGGCCATTGCAACTCAATTTGCAATGACCTTGTTCATTCTCTCGAAGACGGAGTGCTTTTGTTACATCAACCGAAGCGGAATGTGACCTTTATCTTGTCAAGAAATTGAATGCTGTTGAAGCAACATTTGACATAATGGTAGGACCAAAATTGTTTATGGCTCCTGTGACTAACCAACTGGTTAATGATTGTTGTGACCTCAAAACATTGCTAGGATTTGCTATTTCAGGTTGCACAGTTTCGGTGGAAATTGAAGTTTCAGGTTCTAGTGTGATATCAGAGCTAGAGGTTGAACTTGTCTGAGTCGGTGTTGCTGGTGGTGTCTGAGGAGTTTGAGTTCCAGGAGTAGAAGGAGTTTCAGGTACTGGTGTGATATCAGAGCTAGAGGTTGAACTAGTCTGAGTTGGTGTTGCTGGCGGGGTCTGAGTCCCAGGAGTTCCAGAGACTTGTGGAGAGCTGTCAGAACGCGTTGGAGTGCTTGGAGGCGCACTTTGAGGCAGATTCAGCCCACTTTGGGAAGGGACTAAACTAGATTGAGTCAATGTTCTCTCGAAACGAGTTCGCAGACTTGCGCGGAGTAGGTTCACTCTTTCAGGAGTCCTTGGATCGGCAGGGATAGGGGTTGCATTTCGTGCGACCTCGGATATTACTGCAGCTTCTTGCTGTAGTGTTCCCGCTAGCTCAGTGAGACTGCGTTGAGTCTGTTCGTTTTGCGCAAGATCTGTTTGAATTCTTTGAAGTTCTGCCTGATCTTCTCGTGATGGGGATTGTGGCAGAGCTGGTGTCACTGGTTGAGGAAGAGTTGGGATAGAGGCGGGGGGAGGAGTTTGAGGAAGAGCTGGAGTAGACGTAGAGGTTTGTGGGGGGGTTGTCAACCTCGCAGTAATTATGCTTGCTTGCCGTTGAAGTTCTGTCCGGTCCCGATTCAGAGTCTCTGTATGCTTGTTGATTTGTACAAGTTCAAGTGAGATCTCATCTTGGATGGGAGCTAGAAGAGGTCGAGGTCTTTTTAAAATGAGATAGACAGCCACGCTAGAGATGGTGATGGCATAAAGAGTTAAAGCGGGCAGTTGGTATCGACCAAGCTTGGACAACCCGACGTTGAGGCCGGCGATCGCGACACCAAAGACAACTGGGCTGATTGTGGCATGCAATCCAGTTTTTTCTGGGTTTGTGCGATTTCCACGCTCTTCCAAATAGTTGACGAACATTCTGATCACAAAAAAGAAGACGGTGTTGACGGCGATGAGCAAACCAATTTTTGTTTTGGGAGAATAGGTGTGTAAAATCTCGCGATGATGGTGCAGTTGTTGGCAAACGCGGCTGCCCCAACTTTTAAGAGAGGCAACACTTCCTTGAAAAAATTGTGAAGCAGACTGCTGAGTAGAATTAATACTTAAATTACTTGGTTCCATATAATTACCTTTTGATAGGGGTTATTTTGTAGTGATTGAAAAAATGTTTTAACAGAATAAAGATTCTACATCATAGCTTAAGGAGAAATTATTGACAAAAGAAAAATTACTTTTACTTTTTCGAGACTTGTGTTATCAAATGTTTTTTTAGACTGCCTCGTATGAAGGTTTACAACAGATGTTTTTTGATGACTCGTATCCTCCTTATCCTCATCTTCATTGTTTTGTGTTTGGCTGGTATCAAAGCAGTCTATCCAAACCTTTTTTCTCCTTCAGATAAGAATAAACACCTCACCCTCTATGGCAATGTAGATATTCGTCAAGTCGATTTAGGCTTTCGTGTGAATGGACGTGTCCAAGAGATGTTCTATGAAGAAGGGGAACTTGTGCAGAAGGGGAGCTTCATGTCCTATCTGGATAAGCAGCCCTACGAGGATTTGGTCAGAGAAGCTGAAGCGCGCATCGAGTCGGTCAAAGCATCGTTAGAGACTGCCATTTTGCTATGGAAAAGGCGTTTAGAGTTATTTGAAACCGGTGCTGTCTCTCAAGAAGATGTCGACCAAGCTATCTCATCAAAAAATGTTTACTTAGCCAACCTCCGCGAAGCTGAAGCTGCTCTTGGCGTTGCTCAAACGAACTTGAGAGAAACAGAGATATTCTGTCCTTCAGATGGGATCATTCTGACAAGAATCAGAGAACCTGGAACAGTCCTCAAAGAAGCAGATCCAATTTACACTCTTTCACTGCTATCGCCTGTCTGGGTGCGTGCCTATGTCTCCGAGCCGGATTTAGGGAGGATCTACCCCAACATGCCTGCAGAGATACACACCGACACTCATGGCGGCAAAGTTTACCATGGACATATCGGATTTATCTCTCCCGTGGCAGAGTTCACTCCAAAAACTGTCGAAACAACTAAGCTTCGCACAGACCTAGTTTACCGCCTCAGGATCATTGCAGATAATCCTGATCAAGGGCTCCGTCAAGGCATGCCTGTGACGGTTAAACTACTCAATCCGAAAGGGCGGGATGAATCGTGAATGGCCACCCCCAGCCTCAGCCTCTTGTCACGATCAGCCATCTCTCAAAATCTTTTGACAAAAACCTTCCTCCAGCACTCGTCGACATCAACGCCATTATCCCAAAAGGTGAAATCGTTGGGTTAGCAGGTCCGGATGGCGCTGGCAAAACGACGTTGATCAGATTGATCGCCGGACTGCTCATCCCCACTGAAGGAGATATTGTTGTCGATGGATATCAAACTGTCACAGAAACACGTGCCATCCACGATCTGATTGCCTATATGCCGCAGAAATTTGGACTCTATGAAGATCTGACGGTGATGCAAAATCTTGTCCTCTATGCAGATTTGAGGGGAACACTAGGAGAACAGCGCCAGGAAACATTTAAGAAGCTTCTCGCCTTCACCGGGTTAGAGCCCTTCACCACCCGTTTAGCTGGAGCGTTGTCGGGTGGGATGAAGCAGAAGCTTGGACTCGCCTGCACACTCGTCAAGAAGCCGGCGCTGCTTCTCCTCGACGAGCCAAGTGTTGGGGTTGATCCCATCTCACGGCGGGAGCTGTGGAGGATGGTCCACGACCTTTTAGAAGAAGGGATTTCTGTTGTCTGGAGCACCGCCTACTTGGAAGAGGCTGAGCGGTGCCATTCCGTCCTCCTCCTCAACGAAGGAAAGCTCCTCTACAGCGGGTCGCCGAAGGAGCTGACAAAACGGGTCGAGGGAAGGACGTTTAAGTTAACAAATCTGGGAGCAAGCCGCCGTCTGGTGTTGTCCGACATCTTAAAGCTCCCCTCTGTTATCGACGGAACCATTCAAGGAAAAGACTTGAGGATCGTCCTTAAAGCAAATGAGAACGCTTCTTCACTGAATTTTAACGCTCTTTCTGGCGGCGATCAGATGAGTTTAGAGCAGATCCCACCCCGTTTTGAAGATGCGTTCATAGACATCCTAGGAGGAGGGCCTGGAGGAGGATCAGTTTTAGCCGACCTGACTCCGGAAGTACCTGTCAAGGCGGAAGCCGTCATCCAGGCAGAGGGTCTCGTCAAACGTTTTGGATCATTCACTGCTGCCGATCACATCACATTCACAGTCCCTTCTGCAGAAATTTTTGGATTATTAGGCCCTAATGGAGCGGGGAAGTCTACAACGTTCAAGATGTTATGCGGATTGCTGAAACCGACATCAGGGAGTGCTTATGTCAATGGCCTTAGCTTGGAGATCGCTCCAAGTGAAGCACGCTCCCACATCGGCTATATGGCGCAGAAATTCTCACTATACGGGAATCTAAGCGTCATGCAAAACCTCGAGTTCTTCTCAGGCATTTATAATTTAAGAGGGAAACACCGAAAAGAGGTCATGGAAGAGATGATCGATATTTTTGCTTTGAAGCCCTATCTGAATGAGTCTTCTGATAACCTTCCTTTAGGTTTTAAGCAGCGGCTCGCGTTGTCATGCGCCCTGATGCATAGACCTGAGGTCCTCTTTTTAGATGAGCCAACATCGGGCGTTGACCCCATCACAAGGCGTGAATTTTGGAATCACATCAACGGCCTTGTAGAAAGAGGGGTTACAGTGATGGTCACCACCCATTTCATGGACGAAGCAGAGTACTGTGACAGGATCGGATTGGTCTATCGGAGCAAGCTGATTATGGTCGGTACACCAGACGAATTAAAGGAAAAAGCTGCTAGTTCGGCAAACCCTCGCCCAACCCTTGAGGATGCCTTCATCGATCTGATAGAGAAATATGATGCAGCAAATTGAACCAGCAGAATCTGATCGACTCGTTTCGAGCCGTCGAGGCAGTCTTCGGCGGATCAAGGCTTTAATCTTTAAAGAGGTCTACCAGATCAGACGAGATCCCAGCACCTTTCTGATCTGCTTTTTCCTTCCACTGCTTCTTATGTTCATTTATGGATTTGGCGTCTCTTTAGACATGGATAAACTTCGCGTTGGAGTTGTGTTGGAAGATACAGCCCCTGACGCTCAAAGTTTTGCCGAAAGCCTTATCGACTCCAAATACTTCAATGTCCGTATAGAACGTGACAGGAGGTTTTTTTATGACGACATGATTCGAGGGACAGTCAGGGGTATCGTCGTCATCCCGCAAAATTTTTCAGCCTTCAGATTTCGTCAAGATGAAGTTGCCCCTATCCAGGTGATTGCTGATGGGAGCGAACCCAACACCGCAAATTTCGTTCAAAACTACGTTCAAGGGGCTTGGTCCAATTTTCTGCAGCAAGAGGCGATCAGCTTTGACCTCAAAGGGCTTCCCCTCGTGATCCCTCAGCCCCGCTTCTGGTATAATGAAGAACTCGAAAGCCGCAACTTCCTTATTCCTGGTTCTTTGGCGATCATTATGACGTTGATTGGCACCCTCCTCACCGCATTGGTCATTTCAAGGGAGTGGGAACGGGGGACGATGGAGGCGCTGATGGCGACGCCTGTAGGTATCCTTGAAATCATCATCGCAAAGATGATCCCTTACTTCTTCCTCGGGATGTTCTCGATGTCGATTTGTGTGATCATCGCAGTATTTTTCTATGATGTTCCTTTTAGAGGCTCTTTTGTCATTTTCGCAGGCGTAGCCAGCATATTCCTATTAACAGCTCTTGGAACAGGGTTATTGATCTCAACAGTCGCCCGCAACCAGTTTGTCGCTGCACAACTCGCGATGGTCGCCGCTTTTTTACCTAGTTTCATCCTCTCAGGCTTCATCTTTGAAATTGGAAGCATGCCCTGGATGATCCAGATGGTGACTCACTTCATCCCTGCCCGCTATTTTGTCTCGCTTCTTCAAACCTTCTTTCTGGTTGGCAACGTCTGGACCTTGATTATTCCGAATTCCATCGCAATGATTCTCCTTGGATCGATCATATACATTATCACTTCTCTAAAAACGGCTAAACGTTTAGATTAATGGCAAACGGTGTAAGGAAGATGTGGCAGAGGATCAGAACGTTGATTGTAAAGGAGATTTTAGCGGTCTGGCGCGATAAGAAGAGCCGTTTTGTCTTGATTGTCCCTCCGATTATTCAGCTCGCTGTGTTTTCAATGGCCGCCACCCTCGATGTCAAAAACGTTCCGATTGCGATCCTCAACCGCGATGCTGGCGCTGAGTCCTTCGAACTGCTCCAGCGATTTCATGGCTCTCCCACTTTCAACCATATCATCTATTTAGAAAAGGTAGCAGATATTGCCGATGTGATCGACAACCAGCGTGCGATCATGGTCATCCACATCGATGAACTCTTTTCTCGGCGGCTCCGTGCAAAGAAAAAAGTCGATATCCAGCTGATCCTTGATGGAAGGCGGTCCAACACTGCTCAGATTGTCCAAGGCTATGCTTTGAATATCATCAGCCAATACAACCTCGACTTTACTGCAAGGGTAGGCATCGACCAGCAAAATACTCAACTCTTTCCGCGCAATTGGTTCAACCCCAATCTTCTCTACTATTGGTTTAACGTTCCCAATTTATCAGGGATTTTGACGATGCTCATTGCGCTGACGATCACAGCGTTGTCAATAGCTCGTGAAAGAGAATTAGGTACGTTCGACCAGCTTCTCGTCTCTCCGCTCCTGCCTCTTGAAATCATGATCGGCAAAACGATCCCTGCCTTGATCATCGGACTGATCGAAGGGACAGTGATCATCGTTGCTGCTGTCTTTATTTTTCAGATTCCTTTTGTCGGTTCTCTCTGGTTGCTTTATCTTGCGATGACTGTCTTCATCTCATCCATCGTCGGAGTGGGTTTGTTTATCTCGTCGCTCTCCATGACACAGCAGCAGGCGATTCTCGGTTCTTTTGTTTTTATGACTCCGGCGGTGACGTTGTCAGGATATGCCACTCCCATTGAAAATATGCCTGTCTGGCTGCAGAATGCCACTTTGTTGAATCCTCTCCGCTACTATTTAGTCGTTGCTAAAGGGGTATTTTTAAAAGAGATGCCTGCAACGATCGTGTTCGAAAACATCTGGCCGATGGCGTTGATTGCCATTTTCACCCTAACTGGTGCTACCCTCTTCTTCCGCCGCCGCATCTTGTAGCAAGGATAAGCAAAGGGACAAAACAGGATAGGCAGGATCGCTTCGCGGCAGGATAGGCAAGATAGAGCAAAAAAATTTACAGGATGGGAAGGATAGGAAAGATCGTGATGATGAGGATATCTTTAAGTTAAAGAACAAGAAAAAGGTTGAATTAATCAATAAATTCGCCTTGTTATGGGTAACGAACAATCTTGTTTTTTTAATTTCTCATTTCCGAATTATTGCATCTAACCCATCACTATCTTTCTTATCCTTCCCATCCTGTAAAATTTTTTTGCTCTATCTTGCCTATCCTGCCGCGAAGCGATCCTGCCTATCCTGTTTTGTCCCTTTGTTTATCCTGTTGATTGGAGATTAGCTGTCGGCTATCTTTTTCAGATTTTTCTCTAAGAACTTTATCCCTTTGGATGATGAACAACAAAGCTGATTTTTGAGTTTATCCGAAATTTCTTAACCTTTTGATTTTCGACAATTCCTTCAATGTGGACGACATTGATTTGCGTAATATTTTCTACTGTTTTCGCTGCCTCTGTCACACCTGCCTTCAAAGCCTCATCAATTGTGTTGCCTTCGCTGATCACTTCGATCACTTTCACTATAGACATGGTTGCCCCCTTTTTGCTTTTTATTTTTACATTTTATAATTTTAAGTTTAAAATCAAGCTAAAATAACAGCTTGTTTATCAGGGGACAAAATGAAGTTAAAGATTGGAGTCATGGGATCAGCTTCTGGTAGACTTTCAACTGCTCATAAAAAAATCGCCTATGAACTTGGGTGTGCAATAGCAGCAAAAGACTGCATTACTGTGACAGGCGCTTGTCCGGGATTTCCGCTTGAAGCCGCTAATCGATTATTACATGAAGAAGCATTGGAAGCATCCGGATGTTTATTCATAACAATCTCATCCTAGCCTAGGCGAGTGTGGCTACTTTTGGAGATAGCTTACGGCACTGGTTTAGTCCCAATTTTCTCAATTATCTCTTTTGGTCTAATGTTCCAATCTAACAGATAGTTAAATTATTTTTTTTATTTAGTTGTGATTGTAATTAATTGCTAATTAATTACAAGCATGATAAAATAAACAAATACACTTTTTTATCTAACTAAATTTAAAATAATTATCTATGATTTTAAGCACTGCATTGGGTTCGCCCAAAGATTATTATGACATGATGAACCGGTGTTTGACCGGAAATAGCCTCTTCGAACTGCAAGAGCGAAATCTATCTGTTAGTGATGTGATATCGGCAATACAGGCAGCACTTAATTTTGGAAGTGATGATACTTTGTGCGCAGTCGATGACATCAGATCCATCATCGAGAAATTTAAGAAACTCGAAAAAAATGAACATAAGCTTAAAGCTGCCAAGACAATATTTTCGGCTGCTAAGCCAGCGATCTGGCGCCTTGTCGAAGCTAAGGAAAAGCTATGTGAGGCTCTTGCTACGGATGATCTTGATCTCGCTGAGCAGGCAATCGCCTTATACCCTGCGATAGTCCAGGGCCAAGGGCAAGATTCTCCACTATTAGAAGCCTGCAAACGAGGACGCTGTGAGATTGCCCTTCTGCTTCTGAAGCATGGAAGCAATCCTAACGTAGAACTTAATGGAAATTCCCCTGTTTCACTCGCTATCGATTATGGAGCTGTAATGAAGCCCTTCTTAGATGCAGTGCCAAAAGAAGTTTCAGTTTTTTCACAGGCAAAACTTTGGAAAGCAGTCAGAACAAATGATCTCAGACTTGCTGAGCAGGCCATAGAAATTTATCCTCCAGTCGTTAACTTGACTTTAAATGGGTGTTCCCCGTTAATGTATGCTTGTAAACATTCCTACTGTGATTTGGCTATCTTATTGCTGCATAAGGGCGCTAATACCCGACACTTTCGCGGCAAGTATTCTCCTCTGCTCATTGCCTTGAAAAATCGTCCTAAGATGGGGCCGTTTCTAATGCAGACAACTCAGGAAGATCAAGCATGGCTGCGGGAATTTAACGGCAGGGTGATGCTATCTCATAAGTTTTCAGTCCCGGGGAGTTTTACGATGGAAAGTTTTGATTCCTCAGTATCGCTGAAGCGCTCTGGCTACTTCAAAGAATTCACCGTCAGTGATTTTATCTTTCGCAGCACTGGGTTTTACAGAGAATTGCAGAGCGATTTGCTTAACAAACAAGGCAGCATATGGGATCGCCTTTCCGACAACGCAAAAAAAGCCCTTGACCAACTCAGTGAAGATGATCTAAAGAAAGCTTCTCAGTCGATGGGTAGTGTTGTTTCTTTGATAAGTGACGGCTTTCAACATCGAGGGAACCGCATTGAGATAAAAACTGGCGAGCTCTCTAAAGAAGGCGTACGTTGCCTAGACAGTGGAGAGATGGTGGTTTTTCTCATGAGCACACGTAGAAAACTTCCAGAAGGGTCTTCGAAAAAATCATCAGGGCATTTTTGGGGTGTGGTCGTTTCAAAAGATCCAGAATCCTCTCAATACTTCATCGAGATATGCAACCGTGGCTTATTCGCTTACGGTTTTCCAGGGATAAATGTCTTGAAGGTCGATAAAAGGGAAATGTTAAAGATTGTAAAATCCTGCAGCCGTCAAGCAGGTAAATCTGACGGAAGTTTGCTATTAAAAGCTTTCAGTTTTAAAATGACCGATGCCAAAGAATACTTCCGCGAAAAAGCTCAAACTGTAGGAAACTGCAGTTATTACAACTTGCAGTCTATTATGCTCGCGGTGATTAGACGTTTACTACGTAAGATTAAAGGGTTAGATCCAGAGGCAGCCGCAGCAATAGCTAAAGAAATCAAGCATTTGTGTACTGCCGACGCCAGATTGGCGCACTTGAATGAATATTTTTTGACCCATCTAAGAGGTGAATGTCCGATTGCTCCAGATTGGGAGATGCTCAAAGCGATCTATGCCCATAGCTTGACAAAGCCTAAGCTTGCTGCAATACAAGTCGCTATCGAAACGTTTACGTCCAAGATGAAAGCGAAAGAATCTGCTGGCACTGAAGATCATGCGGAAGCTATCAAATTTCTCCTCTTCTATAAAGGTGAGCTGATTAAATGGAGAGTATTACAGAGGCGGCTCCGTTTGCAGCAGTCTATGAGAGAGGAGCCTATTGCACTCTCTGCATAGAACTATAGTGCTCTAGCATATGAAATACCATTTCCAAAGGCTTATCTGAAATCAGTTGGAATGTCTGGCAAAAACCCTCCTGCTTGCATCTGCCACATCCGTGCATAGTGGCCCTCTTTGGACATCAATGCACGATGGGTTCCTTCTTCCACGATTTTTCCTTGATCGAAGACGAGGATGCGATCCATTCTGGCAAGCGTTGAGAGGCGGTGGGCAATGACGAGGGTAGTCCGGTTTTCCATGAGGCAGTCTAAGCTTTCCTGAATAAACTTTTCAGTGACAGAGTCGAGCGAGGATGTAGCTTCATCGAGAATAAGAATAGGTGAAGCGGCAAGAATCGCACGTGCAATGGCGATCCTTTGGCGTTCGCCCCCCGAGAGCTTCGTTCCCCGTTCCCCCACAAGGGAATCATACCCTTTAGGACATCTTTTGATAAATTCGTCGCAGTGAGCCAATTTGGCTGCATGAATCACCTCATCGTGAGATGCCTCGACGTTGCCATAGAGGATGTTTTCTTCTAGTGTACGGTGAAAAAGAAGAGGGTCTTGCGGGATCAGAGAAACCTGCCTGCGAAGGGAATCGAATGTGACATGGGCGATATCTTGTCCATCAATCAAGATTTTCCCTTTTTTTATGGGATAGAATCTCAAAATTAAATTGACGAACGTTGACTTCCCAGCTCCCGAATACCCGACGAGGCCGACTTTTTCCCCACCTTTAATATGGACATTTTTGTTATCGAACAGCGTTTTCTCTCCATATTGGAAAAAGACATTCTCGAAGATGATTTCTCCTTGATTGACGACGAGAGAGGGGGCATTGGGAGGGTCGATGACATCTTGCGGATCATTCATGACAGAGAGGGCTTGGCGTGCAATCCCTACCGATT
The DNA here is from genome assembly GCA_020051075.1 of Parachlamydiales bacterium. GTDB lineage: Bacteria > Chlamydiota > Chlamydiia > Chlamydiales > Parachlamydiaceae > JAGVJP01. Next base: position 16,463 of record JAGVJP010000131.1, on the reverse strand, counting down.
TGAAAAATTGCGGCATCACATCTCCTGCAACCCATAAGATCATGACCACATTGAAGGTGGTGTTAAACACCTGGATTACTTCGCCAGTGGAGATTTTGCTTTGCATCCAATAGAGGATCAGGAATCCGTTTAAGGTGATGATCCCTATCAGAAATAGGATTGTTAGCGATAAAAGCATCACTGCGATGGAGTATTGTGCGCGAGTGTTTTTTTCCTGTTCTATTTTCTGGGAGGAGGCAATGCGCAGTTTCTCAAATTGAAAGCGGGAGAAGAGATTAACTGCAAAATTGTTGGTGAAGCTGTCGACGATTTTGCCTGCAAGGTTGCTGCGAGCCTCACCGTGTTCGTTAGAATATTTCACGCATCGTGCATTAAAAAAGATGCAGATACAGATATGGAGGATAATCCAAACGGCCAAAATCGTCGCGAAGAGGGGGTTGACGCGGGAAAAAAACAAAATAATCAGGATAGAAGAAGCGACAGCAGGGATAAAAACCATCAGATTTTGAAGGATCGACGTCACATGAGTCGTCATGTCGCTGATTTTGTTGGATAGGCTTCCTGCAAAGTGTTCATTGAAGTATTTAGGCGAGTGGTATTGGATGTGGTCGAACATCGCCATACGGATATCGGCTTCGAGCTTAGGAAGAGCTCGAACACGAATAAAATCGCGGGTGCGAAAGCAAATTTCTACCAAGATCCATAAACAAACGCCTGCGACCAGAAGCCATTTTAAAGGCATCCAGGCGTTGGATCGATCCATGTCATAGTGGGTCAATGTGTCTATAATTAACCCTAAGAGATAAGGCCACACTGTGGAATCGATCGACCATGTTAAGGAAAGCAAGAAAATAAAGAAGAACTTCCACCGTTGGATACGGACAAATTTCCAAATAAAGGAAATGAGACTGTGGGAAGATATAGAGGTGTTTTTCATTTCGGCGCGCCTCTGAAAAAAATCTCTGATAAGATAAACGATTAAATTCCCAAATTGCAAGCTCCAAAGTTCGTGCTCTCCTGCTTCCCCCCTTTTTTAACGCAAAGAAACAAAGAAGACGCAAGGAAGAAAATTTACACTACACTATCATCCTGTCCTATCCTTCCCATCCCATACGCATCAGTTGCTAACTCGCTTTGGATTTTTACTTCTTTTCTGTAATGATTTTTATGCTATGATGTTTCAAAAACTTTCTCAGCTATGAATCACATAATCATCATTTGTCTTGCCCTAGCAATGCTATCATCCTCGGTCTATGCCGTTAAAGAACCACTGAGACAGCCATCCATGACACTCAATCTCAGCAGTCAGCAATTATCAACCATTCCTGAAGAGGTTTATATTGAAAGCGAGCTTGAAGAGATATGGTTTGACGATAATCAAATCGAGGAGGTCCCAGCGGACATCGTTCATTTGACCTCTCTTAAAAGGTTCAATATTTATAAAAATCGGCTCACGACATTCCCCAAGCCGCTTTTGCAAATGACCCATTTAGAAAGGATCAATGCAAGTCAAAACAGCATCTCTTCTCTGCCTGCCGAGATTGGAAATCTGAAGAATCTGCAAGTATTGGACTTAAATTACAATGAGTTATGCAGGTTGCCCGATGAGTTAGGCGATTTGTTCAATCTCTGCTTTCTCTATCTTGCCAGCAACCATCTGACAAGGTTGCCTGAATCATTAAAGAACTTGAAGTCTCTTGCTTATTTAAACATCACTCATAATGGTTTTGATGCTCTTCCGGACTGGTTTGGCAGCTTAGATGGTCTTGTCGAGTTGCGTATGCAAAATAACAACATTGTCTCCTTGCCTGATTCAATTGGGGAACTGAAACAGTTGAAAGAGGTGTATGCGATGAACAATAAAATCCAGTCTCTACCCCAATCGATTGGTTCTTTAAGAAATTTGAGAAAATTGATGTTAGAAAATAATGCTTTGACAGCACTTCCAGAAACCATAGGTGATCTACAGAAGCTGACCGATCTTGACTTAAGAACCAATAAAATGACCTCTATTCCCGCAACCATCGGGAAGTTAACATCGCTTCGTTTTTTGGATTTGCGGGACAATCAATTAACCTTTTTGCCTTCTAGTATTCGCCATCTTGTCAACTTGGAGAAGTTGGATGTCAGGTTGAATAAGAACTTGGAGATCCCAGACTGGTTTCAAGAGCTTGAGCAACGGGGTTGTACTGTTTATTATTAATAAGGCGGGCAAGCACAAATTCCATGAGCTATCGCCAAAAACATCTCTTAACTGCTCACAGGTTCTTGGCAAAATGGTTCGTTGCAAAAGCGAAAGAGGACTTTCGCACTCCAAACGCTTTGCGAAGCCACATTTGTGTCACGCGAAGCGTTTGGAGTGCGAAAGTCTTCTTTCGCTTTTTCACCAAATAACGTTGGCAAACATTTGTGAAATGATAAACGTCAGTTTTTGGCGAGAGTTCTTGATACTTACTTACGACAATGATATAAATTCCGTTTAATTCGTTTTTTTAAGGATGAAGTATGAATAGATCTATAAACATTATTGTCGTTATAACATTTTTAATGATCTGTCGGGTTGTTTCACTATCAGCGTATGATTGGCAGGCATTTATTCCGTCTGAAAGTCATCAGGAAGGATTGCAAGATTCGACAACCTATTATGGACCTTTTTCTAAAATTGGCTATCATGTCAAGAATTTAACAGTATATGGTCCCTTGTCTTTAATAGATTCTGTTGTAGAGGGATCCCTGACGGTCTATGGGCATTGTGTTTTAGAAAACTCAACTGTTAAAGGGCCTTTGACTCTTTATGGAGTAATCAATGTTTCAGATTCGTTTCTAAGCGATATCCAAGCAGCAACTCCAGCAATCAGATTAATGAACACAACGGCCAATCATATCATTGTTTTAAAGAATAGTGATCGTCCTAATGAGCAGCAGCACGTATTCCTTGACGGAACCACCGAAATCACAGGGACGATTACATTTGAAAGAGAAGATGGCATCGTGTGCGTCGCTCCGACTGCGATATTCTCAGGCGTTGTGAATGGTGGACAGGTTGTAAACGAATAATTCTCGATATCAATATTGTTAAAAAGGTCTTATGGATTATAAAGAACAGCTTCTAGACCTCTTTGAGCAGAACAAATTCTGGATTGAGGGCGAAGAAAAGGAAGCACTCATAGAACGCTTCATGGATGGCATAGGAACACTTTTTTTGGAATATTTCAAAAGTCATCTCGACGAGGCTAAAGAGTGGAGCCGTCCCTACCATGAGGTGTTGAGAAAGTCTGTGGGCCGCTTTGACTATTATTATGTTCATGAGCAAATGCGCGATATCGAGGGCCATTCATGGAAAGATCCCGACTGGGATCTTGCATGCAAGGTGCGTACAAATATTGAGTCCTTTAACACCATGTTGGGTTCGACGGTGGGTAAGATAGATGATGAAGAACTCGTAGAGTTCATGGATCAAATAGACATGCATTTCTTTTGGCCAGAATCCCCTAACAATGTTCCTTTGACACATTGGTGGTGGCAAAAGGGATTGTAGAGGGATATAACGAACATAAGGGATAAAACAGGATAGGTAGCCTGATGCGTATACCTGCCTATCCTGTTTTGTCCTTTTTGTTTATCCTGTTTGCAGTGATTCAGGGGAGTTTTCTAGAGCTAGTTTCTGTAAATTGATGCAATGGTTGAGGCTGAGGACTTCTAGCTGCGCAAGTTTAGGCAGGTGAAGGCCTCGTAAGTTGATACAGCCATTGCATTCAACGGTTTTTATTCCAGATAGATTCTGCAGATCGGCAGTGTGGAGAGTGATACAGCCATCGCAATCGAGTGTGTGCAGCTGATCCATGTTGTGGAAGATCAGATTTTGAAGAGAGACGCAGCCATTCAGGTATAGTTTCTTTAACGCTGGCAGGTCGTGGAAGGTGATATTGTCAAGGTTGATGCACCCTCCAAGATACAGTGTGTGCAAGTTTGAGAGGCTGTTGAAGTTCGGCTCTTCTAGGCTGATGCAGTTGGGCAGTCGGAGTGTTTGCAGGTTTGAAAAGCGTTGAAAGTTTGGGTTTTGTAGCATGTTGCTCTCTATTTCGAGAGAGGTCAAAGAAGCTGGAAGTTGTTCAATCATCTGATCGTCGATGGCATTGTCGCTGATTTGCAGCTTGAGCAGATTTGTGCAATGGGCGAGTAACTGCCTTGAGGTTAGATGAGGATATTGGGAGAGGATTGCATTGAGTTCTTTTTGGTCCAACTCTTTGATGTCTTTGCATCTTTCTGAGAGGCTTTCATCAGAGATCTGCATGTGTATTGCTCCGTAAACGCTGTATGATTTTGTCTGATTGACTTTCCAGAGGCGTGCCCATGAGGTTAAGATGTGCAATGTTGGGTATACTTCTAAACGAGGGGGCTTGAAGACTGCTGCAGTGACTTAAATCTAGAGATTCTAATTTCAGAAGTTCGTGGAATTGTGGGTTTTGAAGTTTAAGGCAGTTTTTGAATACGATCGTTTCTAACTCAGGAAGCCAGTGGAATTCGGGATTCTGCAGATGAATGCAATTCTTGAAAACAACTTTTTCCAACTCAGTGAGGGCGTGAATTCGAGGATCTTGCAGCTGCAAACAGCCGAGAAAGTGAAGATTTTTCAATCGAGGCAGTTTGTGGAAGATGGGGTTGCGGAGGTTGATGCAACCTTCAAGACGAAGCCTCTTCAGCTGTGGCATCGCTTGAAACACTGGATTTCGAAGATGGATGCATTCAGTGAGATCCAAAGTTTCAAGTCGGATCAACCCCTCTAAGTCTGGGTCTTGCAAAGAGAGGCATTTTTTTAGACAAACCTTTTTCAGTTCAGCTAATCCTGCAATATGAAGATGGGAGAGAGCAGTGCAGCCTTCGAGGTTGAGTATCTGTAAGACGGAGAGTTTTTGTAGATCGAGCTCCTGGATAGCTGAGCAGTGTTCAAGATTTAAATGTTCCAAAAAGGTCAATTGATGAAAGGCAGGGTTTTGCAGAGAGTGGCAAGCACTGAGATCGAGATTTTTAAGGCTGGATAGCGTAGAAAATACAGGACTTCGAAGGTTGTCACATCGATTTAGATCGAGAGTTTCAAGTTCTGGAAGCTGGTCGAAAGTAAATTCACTAAGCTCTTTGCACCCTGAGAGGTTGAGTGTTCGCAAGTGAATCAGTCCAGTTAAATTTAACGATTGGAGATTTTTTAAGTAGCAAAGATCAAGAAAGTGGATGTTTGGAATGTCTGCTAAGCTGAGGGTTTCAAGAACCTTACCCCAAGATAGTTGTAGGGAGCTGAGTTTGGGGAGAGCTCTTAAAGTGACATGTCGGAGAGTGTTTCGAGAGTCACTGAAGGAGGAAGTGATGAGAGAAAGTTGTTCCAATTCTGGTTGTTCCGATAAATTCAGCTCTTCAAGAGAACAACTGACTAGATCGAGAATTTTCAAGTGTTTCAGATTTTGAAGATTGATTGTCTTGACCGGGCTTCCTCTAAGGTTGAGCTCCTGCAATTCGGTGAGTCCTTGGAAATCAGGATCTTCGAGGTTACAGCAGTTTTCGAGCTTGAGGATTTTCAATTCCGGGAAACCTTGCCAATAAGGACGTCGGATGTTTTCACACTGAGATAAGGATAATTCTTCCAATTGAGAAAGACTTTGGAAATTGGGGTCTTGCAGCAGGTTGCAAGCATCGATGCGAAGGATTTTTAGTTCAGAGAGTCCACTGAAGTCGAGCGTTTTGATGTTGTTGCTACGGAGGAGTTCGATCTTCTGCAGATGGGGCAGAGCTGCGAGATGGAGAGCGACGAGGTTGTCACAGCTCTCCAGGCAGAGCTCTTCCAAGAGAGGAAAGGGCGATAAGTCAAAATCGTGAAGAAAACTACATTGTCGAAGTTTTAGGATTTTCAGGTTGGAAAGGTGGTTGATTTGGAGGTCTTGGAATTTGCTGCAGTTGTTAAACTCCAATTTTTCAAGCTGCGACAAGCCGGAGCCGTCAAAATGTTGTGGAGTGGTGTAATTACCCAGAATCAGTTCTTTGAGTTCAGCTAGTCCTGACAAATTGAGGCTGATAAGGCTGTAGCAACAATCGAGGGTGAGTTTTTGCAACCGAGAAAACCGCCCAAAGTTGGGATTTTTCAACTCTCGACTTTCGATGTTCAATTCACGGATGAAACAAGGGAGTTGGTCGATCGCCTCATCGGTGACCCATTCACCGGAGAGGTGAAGGGCGCAGGTCATGTTTCTGCAGCGAAAAATGAATTGATCGTTGGGGAACCTTATCTCTGAGAGTTTATCGAGGCCTGCGCAGTCGAGATCTGCGAGGCTTCTGCAAGAGCTGATATCGAGTTTTCGAAGTTCCGAGAGTCCATTCAGATCGAGTTCTTGCAGGTTAGAACATCCACATAGCGAGAGTTCTTCCAATTGAGAAAGCCCATTCAATTTGAGGTGATGGAAGCTGTCGGAATGGAGAGAGAGTTTTTGTAGCCTGCAGAACTTCCTCACATCGAAGTACGTTAGAGTGGTCTCGGATAGATAAAGTTCTTCAAGTTGATCGAGGTTTTCCAATGCGAGATCGTCGATGGGTACGTCGAGTTCTAGCTTACGCAGTTCAGGCAGTCCGGATAAATGGAATTTTTGAAGGGAAGGCTTCTCAAAGCAAATGAAAGCAGATAAGCGGAACTCTTGCAAATGAACAAAGCGTTGAAAATTGGGGGTCTTGAGCATGCAGTTGTTTGCGTGAAGAGATTGCGATCTTAGGGAGATGTCTAGATTAAGGTCTTGCAAGCTTGCAGGAAACTTCTCGATATCCTCGTCGGTGAGAAGAATATCTTCCAGATTCAATCGAGTCAGGTTGTTGCAGCGAGCAATCAGTTCGATCTCGCTGAGATCGAGTCCGTAGAAATTGCGAGCAACGATGAGGTTTTTATCGATCTCGTCTCGATTTAACTCTTTAATGGAGTCGCATATCGCTTGAAAATCGGATGGAGTCATTTTCTCCTCTGAAGAAATTTTGAAAGAAGGAAAAAGTTATATCACCAATCGAGGAATAACTACAAAGATTTATTCCCTATCCATCGTCATTGGACACCCGCATTTTGACATCTTTCAGAGCATTTTGATTGTAGATCATTTAATCATATTAAATTGGGTTTTTGAAGGGCTAATAAAATCGGCAACTTGCAACTTCCCAGTATAAAAAAACTAAAAGACAGGATAGGCAAGATCGCTTCGCGGCAGGATAAGCATGATGATAGGAAAGCTCCAAAATTATCACTTGTTTCCACTCTCTGCACTCTGATACACTCCCATGGCTAAATGAACCGGGAGCTCTAACAATGCAGCAAATAGGAATAGAAAGAGAGGAAATCAAGCTTGTGGGCATTTGCGTCCGTACAAGCTATGTTCAGGAGCTTGATAAGATGCAAGGGAAGATTTTCCCCTGTGTCCAGCAGTACTTTCATCAAGCTCTTTTTGAAAAAATTCCCCATCGCATAAACCCTGGAACCACATTTTGCGCATATACAAATTACGCAAGTGATTATAAAGGGGCCTATACTTATTTCATTGGCGAGGAGGTGAAGGCGTTTGATCATCCATTGCCGGAAGGGTTCAGCCCATTAAATATTCCTCGGCAAAGATACGCAAAGTTTACAACACAGCCAGCGCCACTGCCAGATGTGCTTGTAAATTCTTGGAAAGCCATTTGGGAAATGACGCCAACAGAATTAGGGGGACAGCGAAGCTATCAAACTGATTTTGAGATCTATGACGAAAGAGCCGCCGATCACCAAAACATTGTTCTAGATGTATATGTTGGCGTCAAACCATAACTAGATAACCGGTAAAGGGACCTAAAGGAAAGGGACAAGGAACCAAAAGAGGTAATTGCATAAGTTCGGGCCAGAACCAATTCCATGAGCTATCGCTAAAACATTTCTTAACTGCTCATAGGTACTTGATAAGATGGTTTGTTGCAAAAGCGGAAGAGGGCTTCCGCACTCCAAACGCTTCGCGAAGCCACATTTGTGTTACGCGAAGCGTTTGGAGTGCGAAAGTCTTCTTTCGCTTTTTCGCCAAACAATGTTGGCAAGCACCTGTGAGATGATAAGCGTCGGTTTTCGGCGAGAGCTTTTGGGACTGTTTCAAGTTCGACTTCTGCAATTACCCCTTTTTGTCCCTTGTCCCTTCCTATATGATGTTAGAAACATTAATGAGTAAAAGTGAATGAACATGACGAAGTGGAAGAAAATATCTATAATTTTTACTTTACTAGTTATCCTTTTCCTTGGATTGGGAATCCTTAAACAAGGAAAGTGGGACAGATATTATAAAAACAAAATGGGTCAACCTCCCCGAGAGATTATTGTAGAAGCACTTAATCTTTTCAAAAAACAAGGTAAAGCCATTGACTTAGGGTGCGGTGTAGGCAATGAAGCAGTTTTCCTGCTTAATAAGGGCTGGGAAGTATGGGCTATAGATAGTGAACACCAAGCCATTCAAATAATAAATAAACGAAATGACATCAAAGAACCCGAGAAGTTAACTTCGGTCGTGAATAAATTTGAGGAAGAATCAGTTTGGGATGCACTACCGGATGTTGATTTCATCTATGCTTCTTACTCTTTACCTTTTTGCAATCAATCAGAATTTAAAAGAGTTTGGAGTCATGTCAAACAAAAACTTATTCCTGGAGGGAGATTTGCAGGGCATTTTTTTGGACTAAACTATCTTGGTTTTCCCGAGCAAGAGGTGAAAGAAATGACTTTTCTGAAACGGGAAGAAGTGCTGAGTCTTTTTCAAGATTTTGATGTGGAATCTTTTAAAGAATTTGAAGAAGATGGTCAAAGCGGTACTGGACGTCAGACCCATTCCCATATTTTCGAAATCATTGCCCGTAAAAAATAAAAATGAAGTGATGTGTCATGACCTTCATTTCGACTAGATGTTGGTAGGATTATAAATCGGCAATATCGATGATGCGATAGAAATATGGGTTGCTTAAGAGGGCATCGGAGATAGGTCCTAAATGGAGAAGGACAGGCGAGATGCCGAATCCTTTGGGCAAAGCAAGAGAGGCGATTTTTGTTTTCATTGTCTCGATAACCTCAAGACCTAATTCACGACGGCGCATTTTAACTTCACAGACAAAAAGAGTGTGTGAATGCATCTGAATAAGATAGTCAATTTGACATCCCTTCTTACGGTCTGTCGCTTTTTGAAAATAGGGATTGTCAATGACGATATCTTGAGCATGAATTCCAAGTGCACGATAAATGAGAGATCTGTTTTTCAACAAAAGGTTTTCTAATTGGAAGCCAAGCAGCGGTTCCCAACCAGGCAAACTAGAGAGCGGGACATCTAGGAATGATCCTTGTTCAATTTTTGGGAGGTTGGGTTCTATGTAATGGATGTAAAAGCGAAGGTAGTTGTCAGAAAGTCGATAAAGAGCCTGTTTTCCTGGTTTCCCCGTTTTTAAGGACCAATCAGGATGCTTGCTGACAAACCCACAGATTTCAAGAGCCTTAAGGTGTTGGCTTAATGTTCCACTTGGTGAGTAATCCATTGCTTTTTGGAGGGTTGCCCGATCTTTCATCCCTTGACTTAATAATTTAATAATCTTCTTATAAACCTCTCCTCTTGAGTGAAAAAGATCATTGAAAATCCTGTTGAATTCATGTACGAGAAGGCCGTTTTTCTCAAAACAAAGGCGCTTGATATTTTCATCAGCACTTAAATTGCTTTGAATCTGTTCTAGATACCAAGGAATCCCACCAGTGACACTAAGAATCTTAAAAAAATCAAGGTCGGAACCTTTGAATCCTTGAAGGTTTAATAATTCCCTGCATTGTGGGATGGATAACTCTACTAATTCCAGATAGAGAGAAATTCGTCCAAAAAAAGCAGTGCTGTTAATGATGTTTTTATCAATCCAAGTCGAAATGGACCCGCATAAAATAAGGATGACGGAGGGATGATTCTGTAAGACAAGATCCCACCAAACTTTTAGTTTAGAGATAAATGTTGGATCTTTTGAACTCATCCACGAAATCTCATCGAAGAGAATGACGGTGGGCATTTCTGTAAGATGCTGCGAGAGGTGTGCAAAACCATCACTCCAGTCGGTAAAAGTGAAAGGAGGAAGATGAAATAAAGTTGTTAATTGGCGGGCAAAGGCATCACGTTGATCCTGTGCTGTCACCCCTTTAGCAGGAGCCAGTCCACTGAAAGGGAGGAATATTTTATCTTTTCCGAATTCTTCGGCAAGCCGACTTTTTCCGATGCGACGACGCCCCTTTATGATGGCGAGGCGTGCTCGACCTGTTTTTAGTAGGTCCTCGAGCTTTTGTAATTCGTTATCTCTTCCGACAAATGGTTTCATGACTCTTATTATAAATGAGCAGAATTTTTATGTCAATTCATTATGCTCAAAATCGACATTTGTCAATTTCGAGCATAATAAGATAACAATATTGAAAACTTCACATGAAGGCAAGCATGCAAGTATACCTATCTTTTCCATCGTTTCTATCCTGAGAAATTGACAGGATGGGAAAGATGAGAAGGATGGAGAAGCATTTTATTCAATGGAAAGCATTCTCTATCCTGCCTATCTTGCCGCGAAGCGATCTTGCCTATCCTGTTTTTCCATGCTGCGAAGTTGCCATGTTGCCTATCCTGTTCATCTTGTTGCAGGAATGGGTTTGGACAGTAGTATTATTTTTTGATATGGGCAGGACGATGTCGTTTCTGTGTGTTGGGTGTGCCGGATGAGCCGGATGTGTTGGGTCTACTGGCAGTGTCTTTGATGTTGCGTTGATGAGAGCTCAACAACAATTCCAGGGCAACTTCTGCTGGCCCTGGGATTGTCGTCGTTCCAGAAATCCACCGTCTCACTGTGCTTCCATCGACGCGTAAAGCTTTGGCTAATTTTGTTTGCCATCCCCATTTGCCAAATAAGGCTTCTCCAATCGCTCTTAATGCATCAGGCGTCATTAAGACCTCGTCGAGAAGGCTTCATCTGATTACCGCCGATGAATTCCATTGCGACCTGGGGAGCGGATGCATCGAACCCAACGACACCTAATGATAGAGGGTCTTTGGGATCACAGATGATGCCTCCATTTGCAGAAGTTGCCATAACGACCAATTTCGCCTGAGGGTTAATTTTAGAGCGATATTCGTTCAAGGCTTGGACGTTATGCCGATCGCCCGCCCAGCCTACGTTATCGGTGAGGATGATGATGGCATCGACATTAAGTTGTCTCTTCAAGGCATAGGTGACCGGAATCGAGAGGTCTGTTCCCCCTCCCCATTGAGAGACGCTTAAGATGATATCGTCGAGTCGTTGTTTTGGAGTGATGGGGAATTCCCGCTCTTTCGTATCAAAAGCCATCGTATGCACTTCCTTTTCTGTCCGCACTAGGAATGAAGCGACAGCAGCAGCAGCCTCTACAGAAGATAGCACTGGGGAGCCGGTGCATGAACACCCCATCGAACCTGAAACGTCGATCCCGACCAATATGCGTTTGTTTGTTGGCACGACTGTGGAAAAGGAGAGTTCGAAAGCCTCATCCAAAGCGGTGACGATGGATGGGACAGGTGTCCAGGTCAGCGATCCTAAGACTCCCTTACCTCTAGCATAGGTACGCAAGGCCAACAAGAGTTGAAAGGGGCTGATGCGTGCTTTGACTAATTGCTCCTGATCGCCCAGGCGTTGGACAACATACTGAGAAGCAGGATGAAAAGGTTGAAGCAAGCCGACTTCGCTCATTTTACCTAAATTTCGAATCATCGCAGTCATGGGCATATCGACTAACAGCGCATCCCAAACCTCTTGACTGTTCAGAGCTTCTGTAGGCAAAGCTTCTCGTGGCAATGAGTATGTGCGGACAATTTGGCTTATTTCTTGTTCAGATGTTGTCTCTTGTGCTTGATATTTGCCTTCGATCAGACGTTGCTTCCGCGCTGCTGCAATGGCTTCTGGATTTTTAGGTTTTACAATCCAGTTGAACAAAGCTGCTCGGTCAGGATCGTCAGTACATTTAGGGTGTGATAGTCTCAAGAGGTCGCGGAGCGACCATCCTTCTCTCTGCTCATATTTGATCGCTTGCAAAGTCAGCTGATCTAAAGGCATATCGGTGAACCAATCTGCAACAGCATTGCGCAAGGCACGGCCCCAGCCGCGTAAATGGTTGATATAACCGGCAAACTGCAGAAGATGGCTGCCTGTGCGTGCGACTCTGTGAAGGTTTGCGAGAGCAGCTTGACGGGTGAGTTGATCGTCGCATGAGGCTGCAAGAGCAAGGGCGAAGAGGGCAGAATCGTTTTTAGGAGCGAGGTTGTCTACGCTGACCTCGACAATTCGTGCAACGACTTTGACCCCGTCCGTTTTAAGCAGCGTCTGGATGATCTGTGCGTTCGCTTTCGTCAGTTGAGCAGGATTGACGTAGTAGGTTCCTGAATCTGTTCCCAAAATCAGGAATCGATCAAGCTGTGCCCATTGATCGATGGCGAAATAGTAACCTCCCGCTTCGTTTTGAACCTGTCCTGGAAGAGGCACAGATTCAGGGGTTTTCCCTTTCAATGTTGGCACTGCATTCTGGATAAGGTTTTTATAGCTCATGTTTTGTCTCATTGTTGGCAACGGAATACCCATTGCGAATAAAAAAGTTGGGCATGGTTTAAAGATGGCAAACACATGTCCTCGCGTAACTAGACGCGCGACTTCAGTGCACCCGATAATCCACCTTATTCGGCCCAACAAAATCTACTAAACGTATAAAGCCATCTAGGCATGATTGTGTAAGTTGGAGATTTAGCGGTAACCAACATACTCCGGCCCAGATGAAACACGTTAATACCGGCATCTAGTTGAAATTGCCCATCTGGACTGCGCGAAAGCTCCCGCGGTTGAATGATCGTAAATCACCCAATATTAAGTCAATATGGGGTGATTTACGATCATTCAACCCCGGGGCTTTGGCGCAGTCCAGATGGGCAATTTCAACTAGATGCCGGTATAGTCCGGAAAAATAAAATATAGTGCATAATGCACTAATTTGTCAACAGGGAATTTAATAAAAAATAACTTTTCGCAGTCATTTAATCCCCTTTTGCATCGACAACACCTTCTGGTGCTGGTTTAATATGATGCAAAGGCTTGTCTTCCGCCATCCTGACGATACGGGGTTGGAAGGTGCCGATGATGTCAACCAGATCGCTTTGGGCTTCAATCACCTTTTGAATCGATTTATAGGCATGAGGAGCTTCGTCCAGGCCTCCGCCAATCAAGGTGACGCCCCGTTCAGTTAAATAATCTGCATGCTGTTGATGAGTAATGGTCTTGAGAGCGTTTGTCCGGCTCATTTGACGTCCGCTTCCATGAGATGCGGAGTTCAACGATTCAAGATTCCCCTTTCCTACCACAACGAAACCGACGTCTGCCATCGTCCCTGGAATCACTCCTAGAACCCCTTTTCCTGCAGGTGTTGCCCCTTTGCGGTGCACAATCGCCTCTCTTTCGATTCCATCCACAATAATTTTTTCCACCCAAGCAAAGTTATGATGGTTTTCAATGGAAGCGATGCTCTCGAGTCCTGCTGCTTTAGCGATTCTGGCATGGATGACGTGATGGTTTGCAGAAGCAAACTCTCCTGCTAATTGCATCGCATTCCAGTATTCTTGTCCCTCCTCTCTATTGAGAGGGAGCCATGCTAAATGCTTCACCGATTCATCGAGGTCTGGCATCAGCTCCATGGCGATTTTAGTGTAATGTTCCGCGATTTTATAGCCGACGCCGCGGGAACCGCTGTGGGATAGCAAAGCTAAATAGCTTCCAGGTTTTAGTTTCAGAGTGTTGGCAGCATCGAGCACTTCGAATTCACCCCATTCGACAAAGTGGTTGCCCGTTCCGCTTGTGCCAATTTGACGGATAGCGGTGAGGCGCAAATCGCGGATGAGCCTGGTGCCTTGCCAGTGAGATGGGTCCAAGATCGGGTGTTCGATTTTTCCATCGTGCACGCCATCTGCACCCGCTCCAAATACTGTATGATCAATTAAAGCTTTCTGCAGGTGTTGAAATTCAGGTGAGTTTGGCTTCTTCAGCGCATCTGGTGAGGTGGGATAGACTGTCATCATCATGCGGCAGGCGATGTCGACGCCAACGGCATAAGGGACTACGGCGTTTTCAGTCGCCAAGACCCCGCCGATAGGCAATCCATAGCCTTTGTGAGCATCTGGCATTAAAGAACCGGCCAGAGCGATGGGCAGACGAGCAGCTCCTTCCATCTGTTCTAAAGCTGTGCTGTCGATATGTTCCAAGCCCCAGATATGAAAAGGGACTGCGGTGTCTCGAAGTTTCACACTGCCTTGCAGTTCAATCCTCATTTCGTGTATTTTCTGAACGAAATCGACGGCAGCTTCAGGACTCACTTGTTTAAAAGTTTTCCAGGCTTCATCCCGTTCTTTGTGTGTGAGCCTGACTTCTTCAAGCATCTGTTGAAATTCGATAGGTTTCATGTGGCACCTTTTTTGGTATTCTTTGGCGTTGTTGCATCTATCACCACAGAGCCAGTGAGGTCACTGAGGAGGTGTGAGATAGGGAGAAACGAGTTTGATGATTTCTCAACTTTCTCATAACTTCTCTGTGATCTCACAGGCTCTGTGGTGATTGATGCAAGAAAAAAGCTGGGCATGTATACGCCAATGGTTAACGTTCGCTCACGTTTCCGCAGCATTTAACGTACCCGATAAACCACCTGCATCGGCCCAGCAAAAGATAAGCATAGTGCATATTGCACTAATATGTCAATGAAGAATTTTCTGTCATAGCAATCCCTCCATGACTTTGAAAAAATTCAATGAATTGAGAAGGGACTTCAAAGCCTATTGCAAGATCCAAAGGAGTGTTGCCGCTGTGATCTCTTGCGTTGATATCTAATCCTTGTTGGAGGAGGAATTCAATTTTACAAGATAGTCGACGATCTCAAGCTGCCCCTCTTGGCAGGCATAAAGCAATGGGGTGATTCCTTCTCCAATGGGCTCTTCGATTTCAGCGCCAGATTCGACCACGAGCTGTACCAAGGGGAGGGATTTAAACATAATCATTTTAATCAGAAGCTGATGAAGGGATTCTTTGGGTGCTCCACGGAGGCGCTCGATGAGGTCTTCAACGTCATTGTCCCCCTCGCAGTTGCAAAAGACTCGCTTAACTTCTTCTTTCAAAATCGTGTTCATATGATATCATATTTGGTTATGTAGTTTTGATGTTTAAATAACTGGGCTTCTTCATTTACTGAAAAGGGATTGGGTCGAGGTTTTCGTCCAAGCAGAGGAATGCCAGCTCCTCAAGGCAGACGAAGCGGCACTCGCCAATCACCTTGTCAAACTCTTGGTGATGATGTCCAAACACCCACAACTTCGGTTGATGGATGTCGAGCATCTGCTGCAGATACAGGCTAGTCCTCGTCTTCACGGGAGGGCCATAAAAATGGAGATGCTCTTTAACAGAATGGGGACACGTATGAGTGATGACGATCGACGGTTTAACCTCTTCATACATCTTCACAGCACGTTTCAACTCATCCTCTGTGAGTTCTTCGTTTTCCCATAGGTCAACACCCAACGTGCGATTGGCGAAGTCGATGCTCCAAGCACCTCTGACAAAGAACAGAAAATCTTGCTTGGCCTCTGGATGTGTTGTCGGCACTCTCCAAATGCCATAGTTTCCGACGAAATTTTTTGGCAGATGGGTGTAGAGATAGACTTTTTCATTAACGACAACATATTTGCTATAAGGGTCTAGAATTTGGGCTGACCGAGGATCGACGCCATGAACTTCTTTAACGGTATAGTTATCGTGGTTGCCGGGGAGGAATTTGTGTTTCTCCGGATCCCATTCCCCGCTCCGTATCAGTGGAGTGTAATCGAACCCCAAATCCCCTAATTGTAATGAGTAGTTCGCCAGCCGTATCGTTTCGAGGTAATCTTCATAGTGTCCGTGCACATCGCCCACGATCATCAGATGAAATTTATCTGAATCTTTCATTAAATACTTCCTTGACAGAGCTGGAGGATTAAATATTTAGCCATTTTTGCTGATTTTAGGCAAGATTAAGAAAAATAAAAAGAGGGGGAGGTCAAAAGCTATTGCCAATAACAGACTGTTATTCACTTACAGGTCACGATGGAATGTAGTTCCAGTCCTGACGGCCTCTGGGCGAGTGTGGTTAATTTTTGGCGAGAACTTGTATCCTGCTTATCCATAATGATGTGTCGCTCTTTCATAGCTCATAAATAGGTGTGAACTGTCCTCAGGCCGTCAGGCCTTACCATTACCCATTTTTTCAGCGCGAAGCGTTTGGAGTGCGAAAGGGCGTTGTTGCATAATAGGGATTAAAAAAAAATCCATCCAGCATGTACCGCTTTGCCTACCGTTTAAGCTGCTTTTACCCATTTCCCCTTAGGCAT
>JAGVJP010000065.1 GCA_020051075.1 Parachlamydiales bacterium | reverse complement strand
TATGCAATTATAATTGACGCGAAAGAGACGGAGTGCTCGAATGACTTGACAAATTCACATAGCAGGCTAACTCGCTTTTCGTGCCCCTGCCCGTGCCCGAGTGTCCCTTTTCGAGAACGAGGCCGAGTGTCCGAAATTGTCTGAGAAACTCTGGAATATCGCTACCGTTCACTACAAATTCGGGCACGATAAAGGACAATCGGCAGGGGCACGGGCACGGGCACGAAAAGCGATCTTGCCTATCCTGTTTTGCCCCTTATCTTGTTTTGTCCTTATCCTGTCTAATTTTGTTTATGGGGCGGGGTCATGCCCGCCAGGATGCCAAGGATGGCATTTAAGCAGCCGTTTAAGTCCAAGCCAGCACCCTTTGATGGCTCCTTGGCTTCTGATGGCATCCATCATGTAGTTGGAACAGCTTGGATAGAAACGGCAGTTCATTCCAAGGAATGGACTGATTGTCAATCGGTAAATCTTTATCAATCCGATTAGAAGTAATTTAAGCATATTTTTGTGTAATCTGGAAACTCTCATATAAATGAAGACGACCGCAAAAGCGGTCGTCTAAAACAAACAAAGGAGAAACTTGTATGTTGTTAGGTTGAGTGCGCCAAGAAGTCGCAAATCACCGGAAGGCTGATCTCAATCGGCCATGGCATCTGCTCTACCATCGGAGGTGCGAGCAACTGACCAGAGAAATGCTCTCTATCAATAGAGAGGTAATCTGGAACCGAACGAGATGACTGATCGAGCGACTCGTTGACCGCTTTCACTTTTCTCGATTTTTCTTTTACTGAAATGATCATTCCTGGTTTGACTTGGAATGAACGTCTATCAACTTTTTTCCCATTTACTAAGATATGTCCATGAGAGACTAGCTGTTGCGCAGCGAATATTGAGCTACCGAACTTTAGACGGTAGACAATATTATCGAGTCTAGACTCCAACATTTCTGCGAAATGCTGTGAAGTATTTCCACCCATGTGAACAGCTTTTTGGTAATAACCCACTAATTGTTTTTCAGTGAGCATCCCATAGATCGCTTTTAACTTTTGCTTCTCTTCTAATTGAAGGCCAAAGTCAGATTTTTTTCGGCGTCGTGCACCATGAACACCAGGGGGATTTGATTTATGCAATAATGGATTGCGCGAGCGTCCAAAAATATTGACGCCAAAACGTCGGGCAATACGATTTTTCTTTCCTGTATAACGAACCATTTGATCTCCTACCGATTTGTCAGCAATGTTGAATTATTGCAAATTGTCAGATTTTTTTGCAATGACTATTAAATGAAAGCGCAGTAAATTGAAAAATATTGGATTGTAGGGAGGGACCATGTCATTGACCATGTCGCAAGATCCTTTTAGCTTGGAACAAGCGTTTAAGCAATTCACTCTCGAAACAGATCGTGTCGAGATGGCTTATCACTCTCTGATAGAAAAATTTAATTCTGTGCAGCATACGCTGCAGGAGTCTCAAACTCGCCTTTCAGGGAAGCTCGCCGAACTCGATTTCCTCTCCCGCTATCTAGAGTCCATCTTAAATCACATCTCGCAGGGGATCATTTTCATCGATTTAAAAGGGATCGTGACAACCTATAACGACGCTGCCAGAGAACTGCTGAGAGTTCCTGATCTGCTGTTTCACCCGTTTAACAATTTTTTTGACGATGGATTTCTGGGATTTTCTCTTAAAGAAGCGCTTAATAGTCAGCGCTGCCGAGAGAGGGGCTATGTCACCTGGCTGGAGGGAGGTCAAACTCGCGAATTAGAGGTAGAGGCGACTTTTGTCTCTATGAGTCGGACTCCCTATTCCGTCTCTATGAAGCAATCGATGGGGCAATCTGTCGAAGGCTTATTAATTTTGTTGCGGGATATGACCCGCATTCGTTATTTACAACAATTAGCGGATAGGCACGATCGTTTGCAGGAATTGGGAGAATTGGCGGCGCACCTCGCCCATGAGATCAGAAATCCCTTAGGGGGGATCAAAGGATTTGCCACTATTCTAAAAGATGAGTTGAAAGGCAGGCCTGATTTAGAGCAGATGGCTTCTAGCATCATTGAAGGAGCTGACGGGTTGAATCAATGTGTATCGAATATGCTGCACTACACGCGCCCTTTTCAGCCTCATTTTGAGACTGTGGATGTCGTCCTCATCGTTGAGGATATTCGTCAGCTGATGATGGCTGATTCTTCTTGGAATCCGCAGGTCGTTTTTAACGTGACATCTTCAAGCAGCCAGGTGGTCGTCCCTGTCGACCCGCTTTTGTTTAAATCAGCCCTCCTCAATTTGTTTGTTAATGCCCTGCAAGCTATGCCAAAAGGCGGAGAATTGTCGGTCAGTTTAACCGCTGATGGGCAAGACCTCTCCATATCAATTCGGGATAATGGAGCAGGAATACCGTCGCAAAATCTTCCTAAGATATTTTCTCCTTTTTTTACAACAAAAGAGGCGGGAAATGGCTTAGGGTTGGCTGATGTGCAAAAAGCCATTCATGCGCATCATGGAACAATCGAAGCGTTTTCTGAAGAGGGGAATGGGAGTGAGTTTGTGATAAAAATTCCTTTGAAATTGGGAGAATAAACAGACATGGCTATTGAAAAGATTTTAGTTGTCGACGATGAAATGCTCATGCGCAATTTCATCGTAGAGGCTCTTAAAAGAAAGGGATTTGAAGCAGCGGCAGCAGAAAATGGCAATAAAGCCATCAATCTTCTCGAGCATGAATCATTCGATATGGTCATCACGGACATGAAGATGCCGGGGATTTCAGGGATGGAGCTTCTGAATAAAGTTAAAGAGCTGTCGCCGCAAACAGTCGTTTTGATTATCACAGCTTTTGGAACGATTGAAAACGCCGTTGAAGCCATGCGGACAGGTGCTTTCCATTACTTGATCAAGCCATTTTCATTAGAAAGTTTGATGGCTGCAATTGAGAAGGCAAATCAGCACATGGCTTTGGTCCAAGAGAATACCTATCTAAGGCAGCAGAGTGCCGTTCATCCCTACAGCCGCTGCGTCGTCGCTGAAAGCCCGGCCATGAAAAAGATTTTGCTCGATATCGAACATATCGCCAAAAGCAATGCCAGTGTTTTTATCAATGGGGAAACTGGCACAGGCAAGGAGGTGATCGCTCACCTTGTCCACTATCATTCTCCCCGTTGCGACAAGCCTTTTATTAAAGTCAATTGCGCCGCCATCCCTGAAACGTTGGTAGAATCAGAATTTTTTGGCCACGAAAAAGGGGCCTTCACAGGGGCGATGACTAAGCGGTTGGGAAGATTTGAACTGGCAGATAAAGGCTCTCTCTTGCTAGATGAAATCACAGAGATTCCGCTCGCCCTGCAAGCCAAACTGCTGCGTGTGACACAGGAGCAGGAGTTTGAGCGGATAGGGGGCTGCAAGCCGATTCACATAGACGTCCGGCTGATCTCAACTTCTAATCGGGACATCAAAGAGGCGATTGCAAACAAAGTCCTCCGTGAAGACCTCTATTATCGGTTGAATGTCGTTCCAATCATGATTCCCCCTTTGCGTGCCAGGACCGAAGACATCATCCCACTCGCTGAATATTTCATCGATAGAACCTGTCAAGAAAATCATGTAGATAAAAAAACGTTGAGTGCAGGAGCTCAGAAAAAATTGCTTGCCTATCGGTGGCCGGGGAATGTGAGGGAGTTAGCGAATATCATCGAGAGAGCGATCGTGATGGATCGTGCAAAAGAGATCAAAGAAGAACACCTCCACCTTGACGGGGTCTCTAATCGTCCCATTGTTGGAAAGACTTTACAAGAGCTTGAGAAGGAGCTGATTGTTGAGACAATGCAAATGCATGACAATCGCACTAAGGTTGCCGAGATGCTTGGAATTAGCGTAAAAGTCCTGCGGAGTAAACTGGAAGAATACAATATCGCCTAACCATTCACGTCTTTCCCTCTCGGTGATCTCTGTGAACTCAGTGGTTAAGTATTTGGAGTTTTGTATGTTAAGGTTCTTTTCGATTTATGCAAGAACTCCGATTGGAATAGCTACAAATTTTTTTAGGAGACTTTATGACGTTCATGATTAATAAAAACTACATTCAATCCATAGACGAAGTTAATGCTCATCATAGCGAAAGCTTGGATCTAATCAAATTATATCAGCGCGTCGTCAACTACCTTGCTGCAGCCCAGATTTATCTAGTGAGTAATGTCCTTTTGCAGGAACCTCTGAAGGAAGAAGACATCAAACCACGCCTTCTGGGGCATTGGGGAACATGTCCTGGAATCAACATGATTTACGCCCATCTCAATCGGCTGATTATACAATACGACCTAGACATGTTTCTTGTCACTGGCCCGGGACACGGCGCCCCAGCAAATCTTGCTAATCTGTATATGGAAGGCTCCCTGCAGAAATATTATCCGCAATTCTCATACGACTATCTCGGATTGGAGCGCTTCGTTCGAGCTTTCTCCTGGCCGGATGGTTTCCCTAGCCACCTATACGCAGGATTGCCAGGGACTATCCACGAAGGAGGAGAGCTTGGATATGCATTAGCAACAGCTTTTGGTGCCGTTATGGATAACCCTGATCTCATTGTCGCCTGCATTGTTGGAGATGGGGAAGCTGAAACAGGGCCGACAGCTACCGCTTGGCATAGCATTAAGTTCCTAGATCCTGTGGAATCAGGCGCTGTCCTTCCGATTGTCCATATTAATGGATATAAAATCTCGAGCCCGACGATCTATGGGACGATGAGCGATGAGGAATTACAGCACCTTTTTTCAGGTTATGGCTATCAGCCGCGCATTGTTTCAGAACCCGACCTTGACGCTGGCTTATTCGCTGCAATGGACTGGGCGTATCATCAAATTAGTATCATTCAGAGCGCCGCCCGCTCTGGACAGGCGATTGAGCAAGCTCGATGGCCTGTCATCCTATTCAGATCGCCTAAAGGGATGGGAGGGATTAAAGAGATCAACGGAGAACTGATAGAAGGGACTTGGCGGTCGCATCAAGTACCTGCAAAAGATTGCCGAACGAATCCTCAATCTCTTAAACTCGTCGAAAACTGGCTCCGTTCCTATCGGCCGCAAGAGCTATTCGACCCTAAAGGATGCCCGATAGATAAGTTGTTTAGGCTATGTCCTAAGAAAGATAAGCGGATGGGGTGTAATCCGCATGCCTTTGGAGGGAAAATCCGGAAACCACTTCAAAGAGAAGATATTCATCAGTACGAAATTCATCTTGAAACTCGAGGAAACCATCTGCAGAGAGGGCAGATCAAGATGAGCAATGTCCATGCTATTGTTCCGCTGCTTGAAGATGTCATTCGGAAAAATCCCGATAACTTCAGGATCTTCTCTCCTGATGAGTTAGAATCAAATAAATTAAATGTCTTCGAAGTCACCCAAAGGGATTATCAATGGCCCCTGAAACCCATTGACACCAATATAGGAGAAAGAGATGGACGTGTGTTAGAGATTCTCAGCGAACACACATGCCAAGGATGGATGCAAGGCTATGCTTTGACGGGGAGATATACGCTATTTCCCTCTTACGAAGCCTTCTTTGGGATCATCGCCACAATGGTCGATCAATATGCGAAATTTATCAAGATGTCGAAGGATTTTCCTTGGCGGCTTCCTGTTCCGTCCTTAAACTACATCGCGACATCAACACTTTGGAGGCAGGAGCATAATGGCTTTTCGCATCAGAACCCCAGCTTCCTCAACACCCTCTTGAACAAAAAAGGGGAGACTGTTCGCATCTACCTTCCTCCAGATGCCAACTGCCTCATCAGCACGATGAACCACTGCCTCAAGAGTGTCAATTATGTCAATCTCGTGATTGCTGATAAACTCGATATGCCGCAGTGGTTGACGATGGATGAAGCCGTTCATCATTGTCGGGCTGGCGCTTCAATATGGAAATGGGCTTCAACAGAAGATGGGATCGATCCCGATATTGTCTTAGTCGGCCTTGGCGATGATATGACGATGGAGGTGCTAGCTGCAGCTCAATACCTTCTTGAACATCTCCCCACTTTAAGGCTGAGAGTGATCAATGTGACCGACCTTCTTGTCCTTGAATCAGAGTCACACCACCCGCATGGATTAGATCAAGGGATGTTCGATGCCCTTTTCACCGATCATTGTCCTGTCATCTTTAACTTCCACGGCTATCCTTCAGCTCTGAAGCAGCTCCTTTTCCATCGCGGCGATACCACCCGCTTTACCATCAACGGTTATCAAGAAGAGGGGACGACAACAACCCCATTTGATATGTTGGTGAGGAATGGAGTGAGCCGGTATCATCTGATAGAGCAAGCGATTAGAATGACTGCTCATTCTAACCCTGAAGTCAGCGCTGTTGCTATGGATCAGATTTCACATATCACCTACGTCCTTAGAGACCATCGCCGCTATATTGACGCTCATGGAGATGACCCCGACTTTATTAAAAACTGGACATGGGACAGACAGAAATCATGAAGATCTTGGTGGTCAATGCAGGGTCCAGCACGCATAAACTGTCCCTTTATTCCATTGAAGACGATGAACCCATAGAACCTCAATGGAATGGATCGCTTGACTGGGGAAGGGAGGATGAGGCACCAGTTCTGGTTGCGAGAAACTTTCGCGGCGCAGAATATCGTCAATCTCTTCCTTCTAGGGATATCGATGCAGGGCTGAAACTCCTCGTCGAAACACTTTGGAAGAGCTCCGTTCAGGTGCTCAATGGGCCGGAGGATGTTGATCGGATTGGCCATCGGGTCGTTCATGGAGGCTCCCGCTTTGAATCACCTACCGTCATTGATGCCACTGTCAAAGAAGCGATTCGGAAACTGATCCCTTTAGCCCCTCTCCACAATCCTGCCAACCTCCGTGGAATTGAGCTGATGGGGGAGATATTTCCCTCCCTCATCCAAGTGGCTGTGTTTGACACGGCTTTTCATGTCACGATGCCTGAAATCATCAAGACCTATCCTGTTCCGTTGGATTGGAAAAATTCTTTTGAGGTGCAACGTTATGGCTTTCATGGCATCAGCCACCACTATTGTGCTGAACGGGCAGCCAAGGTAATGAAGCGGGATCTGTCGACACTTAAGATCATCAACTGCCATCTCGGCAATGGCTGCTCGCTGTGTGGGATCCTCAACGGGAAAAGCTATGATACGACGATGGGGTTGACGCCGCTTGAAGGGCTGATGATGGGGACTCGGTGCGGCTCGATCGATCCGGGGATTCTGCTCTATTTCATGCGTGAAAAGGGATGGACGGTGGAAAAATTAGATCATAGTCTAAATTTTGACTCCGGCCTCAAAGGCATTGCCGGCATGTCAGATATGCGTGAACTCATGGCCAAGAAGAGCGAAACAACCGCTCAGCTAGCCATTGACATGTTCGTCCATCGCCTGCAGACTGCCATCGGTGCCCTCGCCATCTCCTTAGGCGGAGTCGATGTCTTAAGCTTCACCGCGGGCATTGGAGAAAATTCGAGCGAAATCCGGAGCCGCGTTTGTGAAAAACTGGGTTTGTTCGGCCTCTCCATCGATGAAGAGAAAAACCGTCTCTGTGTCCCTGACGCCATCATTACAGGTCCATCCTCACGTGTCGAGGTGTTGGTGCTGCATACCGAGGAAGAGTGGATGATCGCACAGGATACATTTCGTCAATAGATCTTCCACAAAACATGGTTAACAGGATAAGCAGGATCGCAAGCGGCAGGATAAGCAGGCCGCTTGCGATCCTGTTTTTCTATGTTTGTTTGTAAATCGTGTTGTCAAGTTGTAGGTGGGTTAGCGTAGCTGTATGGATTGATCGAGATGAACAACAAAAACAATGAGACGATCACGAAGATTGCAATCGTTGCTGTGATCCACCAGCGATGCCGTTTGGTCATAAGGCTTCCGAGTTTTTCTACATTGGCTCTATAATCATATAATGCAAACATCATGATACAGATCCCCCAGATGATGAGAACCTCTCCAATCACTTTCGCCATCAAGCGATGTTGAGCATTTTCGAAAACGAGGAATCGAATCATCGCGAACCCCCCTCCGACGCTAGCCAATCCTGTTCTTATCCATGCAGAAAGTGTTCTTTCAGCAGCGTAACGGGTCCGCTCTCTTGCCAGGATGTCTCTTTCACTGCCTTGCTCTTCGTTGCCGTCCTCGTTCATCGCCCCTCTTCAGATTTTTTAACAGCCATAAAAAATGGGATGGCGATCAATTGAAAGAGAATGGAAAAAGCGATCAGCGCTGGAATGGAAATGTCATATAACACCCCCATCAACGCACTGCCCAGGAACCAAGAGATCCCAAACCACATATTCATCATCCCATATGCCGTCGCCCGCCTGCCGGGGTTCACCAAATTGGCGACGACAGCACGCATGATCGATTCTTGAGCTCCCAAGCCAATTCCCCAGATGATCATCCCTGTTAAGGCCCCAGCAAATCCCCCCAAGAAAACAAAAGGAGCAAAAAAGGCCGAAAATAAGGTTGCGAGGATTAATACATTCATCTTTTTCTTGTCAAATAGCCTCCCTAAAATGAGGGCAGCGATTCCATCAACCCCCATTGCAATGGCGTAG
Organism: Parachlamydiales bacterium; assembly: GCA_020051075.1. Lineage (GTDB taxonomy): Bacteria > Chlamydiota > Chlamydiia > Chlamydiales > Parachlamydiaceae > JAGVJP01. The sequence continues at coordinate 13,143 of JAGVJP010000065.1, read as the reverse complement.
AGAATCGGCGTCCAGGCCTCTGAGAATACGTGATCTTGTTGAAAGCGGTAGGCAATTAATGGAAAATCGACATATCCAGCGGCAACGAGTGAGACGCCAATCACATAAACCCAATAGGATTTATTCAATCCTTCAGAGGATAGATCTCTCTCTCCACCCTCGAGACGCTCAGGGTTTGGATGCAAGACTCGCGCTAACGTCAACGTGGCCAGGGCAAGTAACGCCGGAATCAAAAGAATGCCAAAACTCATGCTGTAGCTGCCTTTAAAGTAGAGGACGACTGCAACAATCAAAGGACCTGAAACCGCCCCGATTTGATCGAGCGCTTCGTGCAGTCCAAATCCCCACCCTCTCCCGACTTGCTTCGTGGCGTAAGAGAGCATCGCATCTTTAGCAGGGGTGCGTATCGCCTTCCCAAATCTCTCTGCGATGATTAATGTGACAGCTAACGGCCAATTTCCGGCTAGGGCTAGCAAGGGAACGGCTAACAAGTTGATGACGTAGCCGATCATCGTGATCGTCCAATATCGGCCTGTTCGATCACTGATATAGCCAAAAAGTGAGCGGGCGCTATAGCCGATGAGCTCTCCCAATCCTGCGACGACCCCAACGATCGTGCCCGATGCTCCTAGGAGAGCAAGATAGGGGCCGGTGATGCTGCGGGCTCCTTCATAGGTCATGTCAGCAAAAAGACTGACGATTCCCATAATGACGATGAATTGGAGAGCTTTTCTCTTTATGGAATTTTCTATCATTTTCGACCTCGAAAGTCACTTTGCACGGAGAATGATATTTTTGAAAAGATAATAGATTAAAAAAGTTTGTTGTTTTTTTGGGGTATGCTATAGAAGAGATATACAGGCATCTACATGATGCCATTGAAAAGTTCAAAATTTTATGGATCAGGCTAATTATCAGAATGTTATAGATCCATTTAGTGAAACTATTAACTTTTAGAGGAGAAAAACATGGACCCTAATACAATCAGTTTAATTGTCAGCTTGATCAGCGGTGTCTTGGGCGGTAACATTGCAGGGGCTGCCTTATCAGATAAAAGCCTTGGGACTATAGGTAACTCAGTGACCGGCTTGATCGGAGGAGGGATTGGTGGGTATATTCTAAAAGCCCTTGGAGTCATCGCCGCTGTGACAACAGCTGTTACAGGAGCACCTGAAGCTACTCATGCTGCTGCTTCTGCTGCTTCGTCATTCGACCTCGGTTCTTTCCTTGCAAACGTTGGAGGGAGCGGTGTCGGCGGAGCGATTTTGACGGCTGTGGTGGCTCTCATTAAAAATGCTGCTTCACATAAGGCTGAGTAGTTCCTATACAAGATAGGCAGAAGGGCACAACAGGATAGGCAGGATCGCAAGCGGCAGGATAGGCAAGATAAGAATGATGAATGTGAATAATTTTTTTATCTTTTATTTGCCTAAATTTTCCTCTTATCTTGCCTATCCTGCCGCTTGCGATCCTGCCTATCCTGTTGTGCCCTTCTGCTTATCCTGTTTTCTAGGCCGGGAAGTTGGAATTTTCGTGCAAATCTATTGAAATTAACTGCCCATTCGGGTAGGATGGTGTTATCTGTTAATATAGAATGTTGTCTCGTGCTCTAACCTATTCTTGAACAGCGCTTTTGTAATTAGCGCTAAGAAGGGTTTCGCATCAATCTTTTGCTGATCTGACGATTTCATTGTCGTTAATATGATGAAGTCGTTTGTCACTATTTTCAGAGATTTACACAGAGACATTTAAACATCGTTAAACTTAGGATGATTCTTCATGACATTAGTAAAAGTTCGCATGGGCGATTCGATTGATAAGGCCTTAAGAGCCTTGAAAAAGCGTTTGGATAAAGAAGGGGTAATGAAGTCCGTTAAAGCTCATCGGTTTTACTCAAAGCCATCTATCAAAAAACGGGCAAAATCTAAAGCTGCCCTGAAATACAAGAAACAGCGTTAAACTCTAGCCCTGATTCAGGGCAGCGTTTGTTTAAACAAATGAATTTGTAAACGTCAAACTCCAAATCTAAATGTTATCATTTAGATTTGAGAGCTTTAATTCGTGTTTAATGATTTTTTTGTTAAATTTGTATTATAAATACCTGTTGATGTTTTTCATTGTTATTTAATCATGCACTCTGCTAGAATCTTTCCCATATAGTTAGATGCGCGGCAAGTTCATCACAAATACCAGCATCTTGGTAAAATCACTCATCTAGACTGCGGGTCTTTTCGCTCAGTCCAAATAAGCGATTTTAAATCGATGCCGGTATAAAATCTTCATTAATCTTCAAACGAGTAGTAGATCCTTATGGCTGACTATTACGAAACTCTAGAAATTTCACGCAATGCGACAGCTGAAGAAATAAAAAAAGCCTATCGTAAAAAAGCGCTGCAATTCCATCCCGATAAAAATCCTGGCGATGCTGAGGCTGAAAAACGATTTAAAGACGTTTCTGAAGCTTATGAAGTTCTAAGTGATGACAAAAAACGACAGCTTTATGACCGCTATGGAAAAGAAGGGGTGATGGGAGCTGCCGGTGCAGGCGCTGGCGGCATGCACGGATTTTCTTCGATGGAAGAGGCCCTTCGCACCTTTATGGGTGCTTTTGGAATGGGCGGCGGCGGCGGTGGCGGAGAGAGCATCTTCGATTTCTTCGGAGGAGGAGGCGGCGGTGCCGACTTTGGCGGAGGCGAAGGACGTCGTGGAGCGCGCCAAGGGGCGAGCAAGCGGATGAATCTGACCATCTCGTTTGAAGAGGCTGCCAAAGGCGTCGAGAAAGAGATGGTGATTACGAACTACGTCACCTGCACCAATTGTCAAGGACGCGGAGCAAATTCCCCCAATGGGATCAAAACGTGTACGAAATGTTCTGGGCGAGGGCAAGTTTACGAGCAGAGAGGCTTTTTCAACATGGCCATGACCTGTCCGACTTGTCATGGAGAGGGGAAAATGATTACTGATCCCTGCACAAAATGCCAGGGACGCGGCGTGACAAAAGAAAAGCAACATGTGAAAGTGCCCATCCCTGCTGGAGTCGATAGCGGAATGCGGTTGAAGATGAGTGGCTATGGCGATGCCGGCCAGAGCGGCGGACCCCCAGGCGACCTCTATGTTTTCATCACCGTCGAACCGCACGAACTCTTTGAAAGAGAAGGGAACGACATCCTCCTCGACTTGCCCATCAGCTTCACAGAGGCAGCATTAGGCTGCAAAAAAGACGTTCCATCGTTATTCAACCACAGCTGTAGGATCACGATTCCAGAAGGGACGCAGAACGGGAAGACTTTCCGTGTCTCTGGGGAAGGGTTCCCTAATGTTCACGGCCGCGGCAAGGGAGATCTCCTGGTGCGGATTTTCGTCGAGACACCATCAGGCTTGACTGAGCGGCAGAGAGAGTTGCTGCAAGAATTCAGCACGCTGGAGAGTCCAAGCAACATGCCTAAGAGGAAGGGCTTCGTCGATAAAATCAAAGAATTCTTTTCGGGTCAGTAGCTGTCCTTTTTTGAGTTGAGCATGGAAAGGGTTGTGTCGCCCTTTCAGGGCTCGCTATTTGGGGTTGAGCATCCCCAGGCCTGACGGCCTGGGCTATGATATGGGCCAGCACTTCGTGCTTTAGGGCATGCTTATTCTTAGAACTCTTGATCTCCTCTCGAACCATTGCTAGTAGCTTTTTCGTTGTTCGCTTGCTGCCCACCAAGCTGTCGCTCCCACAGCAGCTAAAGCGATCCACATTACTTTGTGGTTTGGATTGGACAAGCTCGTCCATTTGAGATTGATTCCCAAGCATTTTCCCATTGCGATTGCCTGTATGATGGCAACAGAATAGCAGCCAACTGTATAAAGAAGGAAGCACCCAATGGCTTGAGGGATTTCATCTTTTCCCCTGCCTTTTTGACAGTGATCATGCAGTCTTCTAAAAATATTTATTGTTACAAAACCCGTGATAAGATTGATTGCTGGAAGCAAAGGATTCACTTGGCCTATTTTCCCAATCAAAGCAGATGATCCACCAATCCAGCACAGAAAGGACGGTCCGCCCGTTAAATTCAAGCTTGTCGCCCATCGCACAGTATCTCTTGGGACATTATGCCATACAGGTTTTGCAACCGGTGGTCCAAATGATGGTTCTTCCATAAAAAACTCTTCATAAAATAAAAATTAAAGAATAAGAAAATTTACCATAATGATGAAATTATTTCAATAACGAATAAATACAATAATCAATTTTTGTAACTTGTTTTTAATCTACTCGATATGCGAATAACTTAATGCTCATCGTTCCCTCTCATCCTGTTGATCTTGCCGCGAAGCGATCCTGCTTATCCTGTTTTCCTATATTGGGAAGTTGCAATCCTGCTTATCTCTGTGTCAGCTTGTTTGTGTGAAGTTATAGAAGAGGTCATTGGGAACATTTTTCTTATAGTCATCGGTGATGAGGGTGAGAATCTCTTCAGCCGTAGACAGTCCGAGGGCGCGCTCTGCCAAAGCGACAGCATCGACGATGCTGGTATTCCGAATCGCATTTTTTATAATCGGCAAGTAACGGGGTGCGACGGAAAGTTCTTGGATGCCAAGGCCCAGGAGGAGTGCTGTAAATCTGGGGTCGGAGGCGATCTCGCCGCAAACAGAAACAGGGATATTGGCTTTATTGGCTTCTGTGGTAATCAACTTAATCAGCCGGATGACGCTAGGATCTGTCGGGGCATAGTAGGCGCTCAACTCGTGGTTGCTCCGGTCGATCGCCAGCGCATACTGGACGAGGTCGTTTGTTCCAATAGATAAGAAATCACACTCTTGAGAGAAGTGATCGACAATCAAAGCTGCGGAGGGGACCTCAATCATGCAGCCGATGCGGATCGGGTGGAAGAGCTGCAACTCCTCTCTGACCTCGGCGATGACCTGTTTGGCTTCAAGGAGCTCAGACAGCGTTGAGATCATCGGAAAGAGGATTCGAACATTACCATGGACGCTGGCGCGCAAAATAGCCCTGAGCTGAACTTTAAAGATGTCTTTTTCCTTCAAAAAGAATCGGGTGCCCCGCGAACCAATAAACGGATTGCGCTCATTGATGAAAGCATGGTTGAATGCAATCTTATCTCCTCCTAGGTCGAAGGTGCGGATGACAACAGGAAGCTCCTGCATCTCCTCAACGATGCGGCGATAAACCTGATACTGCTCATTTTCTGAGGGGATCTCATTTTCAGGGAGGAAGATATACTCGGAGCGGAACAGTCCGATGCCTTGGCCGCCAAATTCTCGGATCAATTCAACTTCCTGCAGCATATCGAGATTTGCACATAGCCGAATCGAATAGCCGTCGAAGGTTTGTGCAGGCCATTGCGTCATCTTTTTCAGGGTGTTGACCTGCCGATCGATGTGATGGCTTAAGTTTGTGTATTCTTCCAAGGTTTCTTCAGATGGATTCAGAATGAGTTTGCCGTCGCGGCCATCGACGATGACAGCTCCATTCCCGCGCCGTTTCAGGTATTCCAGGTTGATGTTAGTGATATAGGGGATCCCTCTGGCTTTTGCAACGATGGCTGCATGCGTTGTCACTCCGCCAAGTTCAGTGACGAAGGCAGTGACATTTCTTAGATTTGCACTTGCGATGTCGGATGCAGTCAATTCTGTTGCGCAGACGATGGAGTTTGGAGGGACATCGTATAGGGAGATACTCCCGCTTTGGTTTAGGTAGCCGAACACCCGCCGGGATAGGTCTTCAAGGTCTTTAAATCGTTCCATGAAGAACGGATCTTCGAGTTTTTCGATGTTTTTTTGGTAGTTGATGAGGAATTGCTGAAAAACAAATTCAGCATTTCTCTTCATCCTCTGAATCTCTTTCTCAATTTCAACGGTGATCATAGGGTCTTTCAGCATCTCTAGCTGCCCTTCTAACACCATGACGCCGTCAGCTGCCGATTCCATTTCCAGCTGCTTTTGCAGTCGTTTGATATCCTGCTTACTTCGTGTCAGAGCTTCCCGATACCGTTCAATTTCACGTTGTGTATAGGCTGGGGGAACGCATAATTCAAAGATATTGAGCTCTTCCCGATTGTAGTAGAATGGGATTCCTATGGCAACGCCTCGACCAATCGGGGTTCCTTTGAGAGTGAACTCTTCTTCTTTAACAAGCATGAACTGCTTCTCCAAACTCATTTTCGAAGGCTTCGACGAGTTTATCCATGGTTAGGGCTGCGTCTTCATCATCCCCCTCAACGACGATGGTGATCTGAGCATCTTTGCTGGCAGCTAGCATCAAGAGGCTCAGGATGCTTTTTGCATTGACCGTTTCTTTCTTATGGGTAAAAAAGACTTCGCTTCGACAAGTTTGTAATAATTTTACAATCGTTGTTGCTGGCCTGGTATGGAGGCCAAGCCTGTTTTTTACCTTGACTTTCTGAGTTAACTGCACGATCTAATCTCTTTGGTTAATCTTGATCTGTTGAGAGAGCACCATCAATCTAATTTCTCGAGGTAGAACATCAACCAATCGGTAAATGTCCTAAAAGCCATATTTTCCAATCCATCATCTTGCATGGTGCAACATGAGATCATCTTGTTTGTATTCGAATAATAGACATTTCCCATTTCTTGTTCAGGATACCACTCACCCCAGAAACATTGAAAAAAAGGCATTCCGAAGGATTCATAGAATGGGATCAACGACTTCGGATTCACCGTTTTCCCTTTCGATGTGGCGAATGGTTCATCTCCTTGAAAAAGAGCTTGGAAAGACTCATAACTGCTTTTCATTGCTGTTGAGGGGAGTATTCCTGTATCGTTAATTTTTGCGAAGCCATTGTGGATCTGTAAAAATGCCAAGTAATCGGCGGGGAGGATATAATCAGGGAATTCTTTTTGTAATTCGATGAGTTCGGATTCATTTGCCTGTGTTTCACCGTGATAGAACCCTTGGTTATCGGCAATGCTATAGACGAGATGAGGAATAAGAGGGTCATCATAGCTTCGTTGAGTCAGGAAGACGCCGATATCATCGAGCGAGGCAAAAAAAATTGCGAAGAACTCTGGCAGGCCGTCGTGATAAGGGAGCTTAGTCAGCCAGAAGTCCCTTGTGAATTCGATTCGATCTTGAACAGACAGTTGAGCGAGTTCGTACCACCCTCGCCTGAGCTGAGGAGCTAATTTTGAGACTTCATCCCAGGTCACCATCGGCTCTTCGTGCAATGCCAAAACCCGATGAAAATGTCCGTGAGGTGTCTCGTCGGAGTAGACGCTGTAAAATTCAAGCACATGGGAATCCATAGGAATGATTCATCCTTTTTTCTTAGGAGTTATATTATTAACAAATTATCAATTTTTCTTTCATAAAAAAAGCAAATTTTAGTTTTAATATTTCTTGAGATATCGATCAAATATTTTTTTCCTTTTTCATTAATTTATTAATGCAATTATTTATTAGGCATGATAAATCATTAGAACCAAATTAAAGTTGGCTTCAAAATGATCAATCTTTACCGCAATTTTTGGGTGTCTCATCCAGCACTCTTCCACGGACTCTCTTTCTTGCTGGGGATTTATTGCTATTTCTATCCATCCGGCTTCCTAATCATTCCGTTTATGATGCTTTTGTCTCCTTTCCTATTAGAGAGGTCCTTATTGTATCTGCGGTATCTTTCTTTGAGTATTTTGATGATGATCACAGCTTGGGTCTACTGTTCCGCGACTTTTCAATATCCTGAACTCACCGCTCAAGGAAAAAAAGGGATCGCTTATGTCCAGGTTGAGAAGGTGGGACTGCAACACACCTTTTTTGGTCTCAGATGGGTGTATCAATGCCAGATCAAACAATTTTATTCAATGGGGGAGGGTGAACAAACGTTGGCGAGGAATCTGCCTTGTAAGATCTCTTTCCCTGCAAATCAAATGTCTGCAGGCTCCTTGCCATCCCCACAGTGTGATTATTGGGTCGAAGGGCGTTTGATCAAAAAAGACAATGGCAGTTATCATCTCAAGGTGCCATCAAAAACCCCATGGCATCGTGTGGAAGGGAGCTATAGCCTGGCGAGCTATCGATATGAGTGGAAGCAATCTCTCACAGCGTGGATTCATGAGAAGTTCACTGACAGCTCCACCGCAGATTTTATCGCAGGGCTTGCAACTGGGGAATTCAGCAGCTCGACGATGCGTCAACAATTTAGCCGGTTTGGCCTTCAGCATCTTCTCGCCATCTCGGGTTTTCATTTTGCCATCACAGCTAGCTTCTTAAATGCCCTTTTGAATCTCATGCTGCCAATGAGAATAAAAAATATGATTCTTTTGTTTTTTCTAGCTGGTTATTCCTTTTTTTTAGGACCATATCCATCCGTCCTTAGAGCTTGGATGATGTGCTCGCTTTCTATTGCAGGACAACTGATCGACAAAAAAACGACAGCATTGAATTCGCTTGGCATCGCGTTGCTTTGCATTCTGGCGTATAACCCGCTTCTCTCCCTTGAGATAAGCTTTAAGCTGAGTTTTGGGATCACGGCAGCGATTTTGCTTTTCTATCAGCCGGTCTCGTCTATTTTTGACGAGATCATCCCAAAAAGAAGGTTGGAAGAGGTCTTGCAAATGAATCGGCTGAATCAACATGCCTACTGCCTTCTCACCTTTCTGCGGGGTGGTTTTGCTTTGACGGTAGCGGTGAATCTTCTGGCGATCCCATTCAGCCTGTATTATTTCGACAAATTTCCGTGGATGAGTCTGTTGTTTAATCTCTTTATCCCTTTCTTGGCTTCAGGGTCGATCTGTTTGTTCCTCTTATCTGGGACATTGTGTTTTCTTCCCTGGGTCTCTTCAGCCATCATGCAACTCAATGAAGTCTATAGCTCATTCCTCCTGAAACTGCTGTATCATACCCCTGCTAATGTTGATGCATATCTGACTGTCCATGAGCTCCCTCATGAGGGGATGCTGATCTATGTCTCATTGATATTGGCGCTGGGGATCTGGGTCAAAGAACAAAACTCCAGAAATGACAGGCAATTCCAATTCCTATAACCCTGCAACACAACCGAACGAAGAGAACAAGATAGGCAAAAGGACAAAACAGGATAAGCAGGATCGCAAGCGGCAGGATAGGCAAGATAGGATAGGATGATAAAGAAGATGAAATAGGTTATCATTTATTAATTTTTTATCCGGCTGCGAAGTCTCCTTATCTTTCCTATCATTCCCATCCTGTAAAAAATTGACAGGATGAGAAGGATGGGGGGGTAAAGTTATTCACAATACTGCCCTATCTTTCCTATCCTGCTTATCCTGCCGCTTGCGATCCTGCTTATCCTGTTTTGTTCTTTTGTCTATCTTGCTTATCTTGTTTTTGGCATTCTATCAATGATTGGTGTTGACTAAAAATGCGGTTTTTCTTAAATATATTGGTCTTACATTGCGGATGTAGCTCAGTCGGTAGAGCGGTGGATTGTGGTTCCATAGGTCGCGGGTTCGAGTCCCGTCGTTCGCCCATCTTTTTTTCTCTGTATTTCACTCCTTAAAACGGTAGGCACCGATGACAACATGGGAAGCTTTTTTACTAGGTGTTGTACAAGGATTCACAGAGTTTCTTCCTGTTAGTTCTTCTGGACATCTTGCTTTGGGACAATATTTCCTTGGGATGGGAAATTTGAAAGATTTCGTCTTTTTCAACCTCATCTGCCACTTAGGAACCTTAACAGCCATCTTCTTTGTGTTTTTTCAACCGATCAAAGAGGCGTTGACGACGAATACTAAGATCTTCTTCCGAGTGTGTCTGGCGACGCTGCCTCTCTTTCCTTTGGTGATCTTTCTCAAACCGATTAAAGCACTTTTTGAACAGCCTGAACTACTTGGTCCTTGCTTCATTTGTACCGCTACCCTCATTTTTTTAAGTTCTTTCTGCCGGTTTCCCATCAAATCATCTCCTTCTAATCGGGTATGGAGTGATTCTATCACCATCGGCTGCTTCCAAGCTGGAGCGATCTTGCCAGGCATTTCGAGGAGCGGCGCGACGATATCAGCCGCAAGGCTGCTGGGGTGGGGTCGGGAAGAGGCGATTCACTTCTCCTTCTTGCTCGCTATTCCAGCGATTTTAGGAGGCGTTGTCTTAGAGAGCTATCAAGTGTGGAAGTCTCCAGAACAAACTGCTGACATCTCCCTCTTAGCTTTTGTTGTCAGCTTCATCGCCTCGTTTGTGTTCGGCTGCCTCTCTCTGCACTTTCTGATGCGCTGTTTCAATAGCGACAAATGGAAGTATTTTGCCTGGTATTGCCTCGCCTTGGGAATCGGAACGACTTTATATTTTCAGCTCATAGGATAACGATGGCCCGGAAGAAAAAACCAAGTAAAAAAACCAAAGAGAAGCCCGTTATCAAGCATCCGTGGACCACTAATGAAACCCGAGGTTTCTTGATCCTCTCTTGTGCTCTGGTTTTTCTTTTGAGCCTGGTCAGCTTCGCCATCGCTCCCGAGGCAAGGAATCTCCTCGGATTGATGGGCCACACCATAGGATGGGCTCTCCATGCCTTGATAGGATTGAGCAGCTATGCCCTCATATTATATATTGGATGGATTGGATGGCGTCTGCTCTTCAGCAAGCAGCATCACCATCTATGGCTGAAACATCTTTACGTTGCGGTTGCCATTGTCTCTTTGAGCATGCTCCTCACCTTGATTGAAAGCGATTTCCCATCAGCAGGGCAGTCGATCGGCAATTTCTTCTATCCAGGATTATGGGGCAATAAGCTTCGTTATCACCTCGGGGGAGCCCCTTTTTATTATCTCTACAACGACCTCCCTTCTCTCAACATCAACCACATCCTCAATACCGTTGGTGCCGGCCTCATTTTCTCATGTACGCTGATTGCGAGCCTTTTCTTCTTATTTAAAATCCGACTGATCGACCAGATTCAGAAATTGGCTGAAAGATTTAAGCGTGAGCAGCTCCCTCTTCCAGCTGGAGGCTCGTTGGATCAAAAGATCATTAAAGAGCAGCCAAAGCCGGTGGAACCAGAGAGCAGTTTCATGCGGTTTGTTAAGCTTCGGATCCCGACGACGTTGCAAGAAGGGTTTAAGGGCTCGCCATCCCATCCACCGGCAGGCGACCTCCTCGGCATCCAGCCCGACAAAAATCCTAAATGGCGGCCGTCGATATCGCGAAAAGAACATGATGACAGCCTGGAAGCTAAGAAAGAGCTTCTCCTTTCTGCGGCGAAGCCCAAAAAAAGGCTGACGCCTTTTGAAGATATGCAAGAAGATGAGAGGGAAGCCTTTAAAAAAGGGACCGATGCCGCGGTCAAAAATAGCTTAGACAAAACCCGCCGCCGCGACAACGCTCTCATGGCGCAGAGCGTCCACAACGGAGATTTCACCCATTATCAGATCCCCTCTCTCGATCTATTGACTAACCCTAAAATCGTTGACCAGAGCACGCTTAAGAAAGACCTCAAACGCCAGGCTGAGGTCCTTGAAGAGACGTTATTGAGTTTCGGCATCGAAGCTAAAGTCGGACAGATCAACTGCGGTCCGACGATCACTTCTTTTGAAGTGCATCCTGCCATTGGGGTGAAGGTGCAGAAAATCAAAGCCCTGGACAACGACATCGCTTTGAATATGGAAGCGAAGTCGATACGGATCATCGCCCCTATCCCAGGCAAAGCAGCAGTCGGGATCGAAGTGCCCAACAGCCAGCCTCAAGAAGTCGGCTTCAAAGATATGCTTCTCGCCTATCAGCAGAGCGGGACTAAATTCCACATCCCCATCTTGCTTGGCAAAGCCGTCAATGGGGATTATGTGATGAGTGATTTAGCTAAGATGCCCCACTGCATCATTGCTGGAGCGACAGGGTCAGGAAAATCTGTCTGCATCAACACCATCGTGATGTCGATCCTCCTCAATGCAAAACCTGACCAGATCAAACTCATCATGGTTGACCCTAAGAAGGTGGAGCTGACTCCCTACACGAAGCTGCCCCACATGTTAGCACCGGTCATCACCGAACCCCAAGGGGCTGCGGCGGCGTTGAATTGGCTGGTCAAGGAGATGGAGAAGCGGTACGAGATCCTCAAACTCATCGGCGTCCGCAACATCGACAGCTTCAATAACCGTCCTCCCAACGTTGAGCATGAGGCTTCGCTAGAACGTGAAATCCCGGCGCATCTTCCCTACATCGTTGGCATCATTGATGAACTTGCCGATTTGATGATGGTGGCGAGTTCCGATATCGAAACGCCGATAGCGCGGATTGCCCAGATGGCTAGAGCTGTCGGCATACACCTGATTTTAGCGACACAACGTCCCTCTCGAGAGGTCATTACAGGGCTGATTAAAGCAAATTTCCCTGCCCGCGTTTCCTTCAAAGTCGCCAGCCGTGTCAACAGCCAAATCATCTTAGACGAAACAGGTGCAGAATCCCTCCTCGGCAATGGGGATATGCTCTTTTTACCTCCTGGGAGCTCTCATCTCACCCGTGCCCAGGGCGCCTTCATCCGCGACGAAGACATCCACGCTGTCGTTCAAGCTATCTGCGACCAGGCACCCACAAATTATGTGATTGAATCTTTCGACCGCTTTCATGAGTTCAACCTCTCAGGAGAGGATGGAGGGAATGATGGTGTGGAACTCGATTCATTGTATGAGCAGGCTAAAGACGTTGTCTTCAGCACTGGAAATGCTTCGACGACATTCCTCCAAAGAAAATTAAAAATAGGTTATGCACGTGCTGCGAGTTTGATGGATCAACTTGAGATGCATGGACTGGTCGGTCCGGCCGAAGGAAGCAAACCAAGGAAAATCTTCGCAGCGAAGAAGCAAGACAGCGAAAGCGAAGAGTCCTTTGATGAGGATGATCAAGAAGAAGACAACCACGACGAGTCTTAACAAGATAGGCAGGATAAGGGACAAAACAGGATAGGCAGGATCGCTTCGCGGCAGGATAGACAGGATAACAAACAGGATAGGGAGGATGGGAAGGATAAAATAGATGGGGGTAGGAAAAACAAATTTAGAATAAAAAATTAAATTGTTTAAACTTATCGTAATTTTTCATCATTATCTTCCCTATCCTGCTTATCCCATACGCATCAGTTGCTATGCTGGATTTCGAGTCGATCTTATAAAGATCTTTCTTGAAAAAGAGCGAACACTCCAATTAATGTGTTTATTCAC
>JAGVJP010000079.1 GCA_020051075.1 Parachlamydiales bacterium | reverse complement strand
TCAAAAGACACGAATGTCCCAAAAATTGATCTAGAATAAAGCGAAAGAGGACTTTCGCACTCCAAACGCTTCGCGCTGAAAAAATGGGTAATGGTAAGGGCAACGCCCTGGGTAAGTTCAGCGTTCTTATCGCAGCCCAAACAGTCTGTGGATCCGATTCGTTGCAAAATTGATAAAAGTTTTCTAGAAATGCGACCCTGGCTTCGAAAAGATCTTGCTTTCTCTGATCTAAATCGGATTTGGTACGATGTTTGAAAAAGTCCTGCCCATCGATTTCTTTCTGTCGCTGAAAATTCCTGCACTGTTCAATCAATTTTGTCTTCGAAAAGGGATTGTTGCATAAATCACCATGGAGTGATTAAAAGTGCTTCAAATCCTCATTTATGTTAGGGATCAAAATAGATGAGGCCAAAACTATGAGAGAAGCAAATCAAAGAGAAAGGGAGTTACTGATTCACTATGGTTCAGCAGCTTCTGAAGCAATGTTTGATTACCCCTGTCATTTTTTCCACCTGCAAAACTCCATTGGCATTATCGCCTATCGCGTTATGAATCAATGTGCACTCATCTTTGGAGACCCTATCTGTCCAGCTCATGAACTCAATGACCTTACGCGAGCTTTTCATAATTATTGCGATGAATCCCATTTAAATATCATTTATATTACTGTATCTGAAAAATTTGCAAAATTAGTCCAGGAATATTGTCCAATTCAAATTAAAGTATGTGAAGAATTGATTATTGATCCTCAAGTTAATCCAATTTTCAAAAGTCATAGATTGCACCATAGAATGAATAAAGCCATCAAACATGGTTTAACTTTTCATGAATATATTCCATTTAATCAAGACATTGAAAATTCCCTAATGGAAATCGGGGTTAAATGGAGAAACGCGATAAAAGGACCTAATTTATTTTTAGGACATCTTAATTTTTTTGAAAGCTCGCTCGGTAAACGTTGGTTTTATGTCAAAGATGGTGAGCAAATAACTTCAATGGCCATGTTAAGCCAACTTGAAGCTCAAGGAGGATGGCTGCTTAAGTTTTTTATCACTTTACCAAGCGCTTTTTCCGAAACTTCAGAATTTTTGATGATTTCCCTTTTAACAATGCTTCAAAAGGAAAATTGCCGCTTTTTAACAAAAGGAATGGCACCTGTTGATTTTTTAGAGGATGTAAAAGGCTTCGGTTACTCCTCCAAACTTGTGAAAGGTACTTATAAATTGATCAGTTTAATATTCAAATTTAAAAAACGCAAAGAATATTGGCAAAGATATTATCCCAACAATGTCCCCTCTTACCTCCTCATTTCACACCCAAGGATAGGCCTAAATGAAATAAGTGCTCTTCTTAAAGTCTTTAGAATGAACTATTCAGTCAGATCACCGCAATCGTGATAAATACGTAACTATTCACGTCTCTCCTCTTTGCGCCATCTCATATCTTCTCAGTGATCTCACTGGCTCTGTGGCGATTTATGCAACAAGCCGTTTGAGTTATCTATTGTGTTTTTTTGACAAAGCCTATAAAAACAAAAGATTGGCTTTTCCTATATCTTTCAGGTGCATGATCAAATGCGTAAATTTGTTTTGTTGGGGATTCTATTACCATCATTTCTTTGTCAAATACTCTACTCCCAACCTGCTCGTACACTTGCAGATGCTTTGGCTCTAACCCTATTGCATAACCCCGAACTTAATTCTTTTAGTTATGATATGCGTGCGAGTGAAGCGAAGATTTTACAAGGAAGCTTTCTTCCCAACCCAACAGTTGATGTAGAAACTGAAAACATCAATGCTCCAATTTTCATGCAAACGACATTTCTATTAAGCCAGCTGATTGAGCTGGGTGGCAAACGCAAGGCACGTCTTCAATTTGCCAAAACTGAACGGGATAGGGTTGCACTAGATTATGAAGTTCGAAAGAGACAACTGTATGTAAATACAACTTTGTTATTTATAGAAGTATTAGTCAATCAGCAAAAAACTATTTTCTTAGAAGAAAATTTAAAAATTCTTCAAGGGTTTTCTTCTATAGTTGATAATCGTGTAAAAGCAGGCAAAGCATCAATTATTGAAGAATCGAATTTTACTGTTTTATTAACTACTGCGATTATCGATCTTAAAAATGCGAAAAATGAATTGAAAAATGCAAGAAATAGACTCTCAGCACAATGGAATGAAACTAAGAATGATGAATATGGCGTGGTAGGTAATTTAGAGTGGATTCCTAAAGTGATTCCTCTTGAGGAGATGGGAACGTTAATTCAAAAGCATCCTCAAATTGTCCGCTCTCAGTATGAAGATAGTCTGCGAACAGCGAGGGTGGCTGTTGAAAGAAGTAAAGCCTATCCAGATTTGAACTTAATAGGAGGTCCTCGTTATCTTGAAGAAGCTCATAAATGGGTGTGGGTAGTTGGCGTGTCTGTTCCACTTCCCATTAACGATCGCAATCAGGGAAGAATCTGGGAATCTTATGAAAATTTAGAAAAGTTAGAAAAAGAAAGAGAACTCATCTGGACAGTGCTGCTCACAGAGCTTAATAACTCATATTCAACCCTTCAAACTGTGTTTTCAGAGCTAAATCTACTAAAGAATGTCGTTCTTCCTGCAGCTCAAAGAGCATATGATTTTAGCTACAAAGGCTATGAACTCGCCCGATATAACTATTTAGAGTTACTGGAAACAGAAAGGTCTTATCGAACATCTAAAATCCGTTATTTACAAGCTTTAGGCGAATACCACAAAGCGTTAGCACAACTTGAAGGATTAACCGGATCGCAAGCAATTATCAACATACAATGTGATTGAAATATGAAAAAACAACACTGGATAAATCTACTCATCTTACTAATTTTTGTCATATTGACCTTTCTCGGATTGATTTATTTAAAACCAATCTTATTGAATGAACATCCTAAATCTCGTCCATCAGCAACGAATCATAACGATACAGAGGTCCTTAAAAAAGGACCACATGGCGGAAGACTTTTAGAGAAAGAAAATTTTCAAGTTGAAATGACCATATTTGAACCAGAAGGAACGCCCCCCAGATTTAGGATTTATTTTTATGCAAATGAAAGTCCGATTAAACCTTCTGAGGTTGTATATGAAATGGAATTGGAACGAATCAATCGAACAGAAAAAATTCCATTTAAAATAGAAAGAGATTATCTAGAAAGCACGATGGAAGCTTCTGAACCCCATTCCTTTAAAGTTAAAATAATAGCAACATACAAAGATCATACTTATGAATGGGAGTATGAATCTTATGAAGGGCGTGTTGAGCTTACTCCAGAAACGCTTAAAGCCAATAAGATGACCATTGAAGTGGCTGGACCGAAAAATTTTGAAATCAAGCTGGACGTCATGGGTAAAATTATTCCCGATGAAGAGCTTACCGTATATATAAGCCCAAGGTTTCCTGGAATGGTCAAAGCTGTTAATAAAAAACTTGGTGATTATGTGCACAAAGGTGAAATTCTGGCCATGGTCGAAAGTAATGAAAGCCTCCAAAATTATGCAGTCAAATCAGAAATTGACGGAATGATCATTAAAAAAAACATCAACCTCGGTATGTACCTATCTGGACAAGAGAATATATTTATCATTTCCGATCTCAGCTCAGTCTGGGCAGACTTTAACGTCTATCGCCAGGATTTATCTCGAATTGATGTGGGAGATCCCATTGATATTGCAAGTCTAGATGGACGTTTAAAGCAACAGTCAACCATTTCCTACATCTCGCCTCTGGGCCAGGAAAACACTCAAAGTGTTGTTGCACGAGCGGTTTTATCGAACCCTAATGGAGTTTGGAAGCCTGGGTTATTTATCTCGGGAGAAATTACTATTGAAAATGTTGCAGTTCATGTAGCAGTTAAAGATTCAGCCTTACAGACCTTTAAAGACGAGGATGCTGTTTTTATATCCGTTGGCAGCCTATTTGAAGTCGCACCTATAAGGTTAGGAAGAAAAAATAAAGGCTGGGTGGAAATTAAATCAGGGCTCAAATCAGGTGATCGGTATGTCTCTGACAACAGCTTCATCCTTAAAGCAGATTTAGAAAAATCTGGAGCGCACCACGAACATTAAATATTTATTCTAAATCATGCTTGATAAAATCATAAAATATTCGATCGAACATAGCTGGATGACTTTTCTAGGTGTCCTACTTTTGATCGTCTTAGGAGTTTATAATTATCAACGCCTTCCAATTGATGCTGTCCCCGATATCACAAACGTTCAGGTTCAAATCAACACAGAAGCTCCTGGATACTCCCCTCTCGAAGTCGAACAAAGAATTACCTTTCCTATTGAAACATCGATGTCAGGCCTTCCTTATCTTGATTACACCCGATCATTATCGAGATACGGTCTTTCACAGGTAACTGTGGTATTTAAAGATGGAACGGATATTTATTTTGCTCGGCCGCTGATTAATGAAAAATTGCAGGAAATCAAAAGCAAGCTTCCCGACGGCATGATTCCTATCATGGGCCCAATAGCTACTGGCCTGGGAGAGATTTTTATGTATGTGGTAAAAGAAGACAAAGCCCCTCTTCAAGAAGGAAAGTACACGTCTACAGACTTAAGAACTATCCAAGATTGGATCATCAGACCACAACTGCGGAATACACCTGGTGTAGTGGATGTCAATTCGATCGGCGGCTATAAAAAGCAGTTTCACATTACCCCCTATCCTGAGCAGCTTACAGCATATGGCCTTAGAATGAATGATATTGTTACGGCCTTATTGGAAAATAATTCAAACATAGGTGCAGGTTATATTGAAAGAAATGGTCATCAACATCTGATTAGATCTCCAGGACGGGTCAACAATCTCGATGATATCCGTAAAATTGTAGTAAAAAGTTCGGATGGCATTCCAATCTATATTGAAAACGTTGCAGATGTCATTTTAGGAGAAGAATTAAGAACTGGTGCAGCAATATCAAATGGTGAAGAAGTCGTTATAGGCACAGTGTTTATGCTAATAGGTGAAAACAGTCGAACCGTATCCCATTCCGTTGCCGAGAAAATAAAGAAAATTAATGAAACTCTGCCTAAAGGAGTGATTGCCAAGCCTGTTTATGACAGAACCATATTAGTCGACTCCACGATTGAAACAGTAAAAAAGAACCTGTTAGAAGGTGCTTTGCTTGTTATCATTGTTTTATTCATCCTCTTAGGTAATATCAGAGCTGCTATTCTCACTGCTTTCGTCATCCCATTATCAATGCTTTTTACGATCACTGGAATGGTGCACTATAAAATCAGTGGAAACTTGATGAGCTTAGGCGCACTTGATTTCGGCATTATTGTGGATGGTGCAGTGATTATTGTTGAAAACTGTTTACGCAAGCTTTCAGAGCAACAGCGAAAATTAAATCGGCATCTCAATAAAAATGAACGCTATTCTGTCGTTACAGATGCTACAATAGAGGTCATTCGACCTAGTATTTTTGGCGTACTCATTATCATGGTTGTTTATTTACCTATTTTAACTCTATCTGGCGTAGAAGGAAAGATGTTCCACCCTATGGCATATACAGTCCTATTAGCCCTTACTGGAGCTCTCATTTTATCGTTAACATTCATTCCTGCTGCTATTGCCACATTTTTAAGCAAAAAAATTTCTGAGAAAGAAAGTTTCATTATCAGGTGGTCCAAAAGCATTTATGAACCCTTATTGAGGGCAGCTTTATTCTTTCGTCATTTAGTGGTATTGGGAGCCATCGTGTTTGTCTCTGTTTGTTTGGTATTGGCAAGCCAAATGGGGGCTGAATTTTTACCAAGCCTTGATGAGGGGGATATGGCTATTCATGCTATTAGGATCCCTGGGACAAGCCTAACTCAAGCTATTAGCATGCAAAATGTTGTTGAAAATAAACTGAAAGAATTTCCTGAAATCAAAGAAACATTTTCAAAAATCGGGACAGCTGAAATTGCAACCGATCCAATGCCGCCAAGTGTTACAGATGGCTATGCAATGCTGAAACCTAGATCCGAATGGCCTGATCCTAAATTGTCTCGAATACAACTTGTACAACGGATCGAAAAAGCCCTGAAAGAACTCCCTGGAAATAATTACGAGTTCACCCAACCTATCCAAATGCGATTCAATGAACTCATTTCAGGTGTAAGGAGTGATGTTGCCGTAAAGATCTTTGGCGATGACATGCAAGTACTTTCGGCATCTGCGGATAAAATTGAAAAAGTGTTACGAGAAATTCCCGGTGCATCAGATGTTAAGATTGAACAATCCACAGGTCTTCCAGTGCTCACGATAAACCTGAATCGGACTTTATTAGCCCGTTATGGTTTAAATGTCGCAGACGTACAAGAAGTGATAGCCATTGCCATGGGAGGGAAACAAGCGGGAGAAGTATTTGAAGGAGATAAACGTTTTGAAATCATTGTAAGACTGCCTGAAAAAATCAGAACAGATATTGAAAACTTGAAGCGAATTCCCATCCCCTTAGATAGTAAACCACAAGCAAATCAAAATCAATATCCTAGCATTCTTTTAGGTGATATTGCAGAATTCTCGATAAAAGAAGGGCCTAATCAAATTAGCCGAGAAAATGGAAAGCGTGTCCTTAATGTCACAGCCAATGTAAGGGGACGGGATTTGAATGGATTTGTCGATGAAGCTGAGCAGAAAATAGCAGAAACCATTTCGATTCCTGCTGGCTATTGGCTCCGATGGGGGGGTCAATTCGAACAGTTCATTTCTGCAACGCAACGATTGCAAATAGTGGTCCCTATTGCTTTAGGGTTAATTTTTATTTTGCTTGTTGCCGCTTTTGGATCCCTCAAAGATGCATTAATTATATTTACCGGCGTTCCATTAGCCCTAACTGGTGGAATCATATTCTTATGGCTGCGTGAGATTCCTTTATCTATTTCTGCTGGAGTGGGATTTATTGCATTATCAGGTGTGGCAGTATTAAACGGGATAGTTATGGTGTCGTTTATCAAGCGATTGTATCAGGAGAAGAATTACACGTTGGAAAATGCCATCATTGAAGGCTCGGTGATGCGGCTAAGACCTATCTTAATGACAGCTCTTGTAGCATCATTTGGATTCATCCCTATGGCAATAGCAACGAGTCGTGGAGCTGAAGTACAACAACCACTTGCAACTGTCGTCATTGGAGGAATTATTTCTTCCACTCTATTGACACTGTTCGTTCTTCCAGCATTATATCTGATGTTTAATCGAAAAAATGACAACAAAGAAAATAAGCAATTCGAGTTAGAAGACTCATAAATTCTTTCCCATAGCGATATCTTGAGGGCTTGGCGGCTCGCCACTTGGATCTTCAAAAGACATCTCAGCATATCCGTTTTTGCGATAGAATTTTACGGCATCGGGTCTTGCTTCATCATGCAGAGAGCGAATGCCCTGCTTTTTCAACCATCGTTCACAAAGCTGCAGCAATTGAGAGCCAAAACCATGACGCCTGTAAGCTTCATCAATGACAAAAATCCTCAAAGCAGCTCGATGATCTGGCCAAAGTTGAATGTGCGCATACCCGATGATTTCAACACCTTGATAAAGGACGAAGTGAACATGGTCTTTGTGTTCAAAAGTCCAAGTGTAAGGATCGTTGATCCCTAGAGGACCAAAAAAATATTTTTGCCTTAATTTTTTAGCCGTATCCCACTCAGCATAGTGGGTGCACCGCATTATCCGTATGCGATTAAAGTTTGCAGCTTTTAGGACTTTGCTTATGAAGGCATCTTTTCCCAGGTTATAGCCGGTAAACATCGCGTTCTTTTTCTCGAAAGAGCTGCTATCCTTTAGAAGATTCTCTTTCAGACGAGCATACTCATCTCTTGCTTCTCGATGCTGTCTCAAGTAATCTCTGAAAAGAAGATTCAGTTCAATTTCCGGATGATCCTTCTCATAGACATGGAGGTTAATCTCAATGCTTCCCCGTTTGCTGAAACCATAATGCATGGGGATATTATACTCACCTCGGTATTGAATACCAATTCTCTCTAGAGCTTCTACAACGTTAGTCGGATCCTTCACAACGGCAATGATATCGATCTTAGGTTTTGCAGCCAGTCCTGGCACTGAAGTAGAGCCAATATGATGAACAGCAAGGCAATTATCGCCAAGAGCTGCCCGAATTTTTACAGCTTCACTCTCGAACAGGATGGGCCATTCAGGGTTATAGGGAGCGACAATGATGTTTTTAACCATAGCTTTTTCCTTCGTTATGAATCTTTTATGCCTGATCAAGAGGTTTTTACACAATACACACTAAAAAAATCCTGAGTAACACACTATCCTGAGCTATCATTTCTATCCTCCCTATCCTGTGAAATTGACAAGATGGGAATGATAGGAAGGATGGAAGGGAAATAGGTGACATGGCTCTGGGCAGTGTTACTTTTTGATATGAGAGGACTGGTCTCCACCCACAGATCTAATGACGATTTCCGCCAGACTGGATTCCATGCAGCTGACATCCAAGCTATGGTCTGTGACGCCGCTATCGGTGTTAATCTGGAAGGCAACAGCAACGCCATATCTCGGATAATAACGCATGCTAGAGCTATATCCTGGAATAACGCCGCCATGGCCCCAACTTTCCCCTAGAGGCCCGTCTTTTTGCTGAATGAAAACGCCTGCACCGTACCGCGCTCCGGACTCCTCATCGCCTATAGGAAAGGACTGAAACAGATCGGTCAAATATTCAACCTGCATGGCATGACCTTCATACAGGAGCTTGGCCCATACAGCCAAATCTCGAGAAGTGCAGATCAATCCTCCTCCCGTCCATTCTACAGCAGGGTTCCAGACCATTTTTCCCAATTCATCGATCGTTTTTCTAGGCAAGCCGAACACATTGTCTTGAGTGGTGTAGCCTGCGACTAAACCAGGAAGCATCTGTTGGTCCGATGGACTCGTCATATCCAGGTTAAGCGGCTTCAAAAAACAACGGTTTAATTCTTCGTAGTAGCTGTTTTTCGTAACCGCCTCAATAACCAACCCTAAAAGAATGTATCCAGTATCCGTGTATGCCCACCCCTTTCCTGCCTCGAAAAGAGGCGGCTGATCCAAAATGCACTGGATGAGTGATTCATGCGAGAAAAGACTGTCGACGTTCATCCACTTGTGAGGAGACGATTGTAGAAACTGCGTTGTATAGAGATGATCAGGCACTCCTGAACTATGTATCAACAGATGTCGAAGAGTGATTGTCTTGCAATTGGGCAATCGAGAATACCAGATGCAGTCACCCAGCCACTTCGCAAGTGGGTCATCTAAATTCAAACGCCCCTCTTTGGCCAGATAGACAATGGTTGCAGCAACAAAGGTTTTTCCAATGCTGGCAGCAAGCATCCGAGACTTGGCGGTCATGGGTTCTTCAGTTTCAAGGTCGGCAAGTCCGCTAACACCCTCGCCTATGGTCCCATCTAACAATACGTATGATGCTGTCACACCCGGAAAGCCGTACTGGATCCGGAAGCGATCGAGTTCACTGTTTAGTTGTTGTTTCAAGGTCTTCATCGAGACTCTCCTCTAATTTGCTAGTTAATCAAGCTGTCGCTAAAGAAAAATACCCTGTCATACACAATGACGAAGATCGAAACGATAAAAAGAAGGACCGTCACAATACACTTTGTAAAGGGTTCTGTTTTGAATGCCATAGAAAAAAGATTGAGCACCGAATGAAATAGAATGACAGCAGGAATGCTGCGGCCAGTCTTGTAATAGACCCAGTTCATTAAAATCGCGAGTACGAACACACTAACAAAGAAGTTAACAACGTAGACGATCCCAAGATGCCAAAGTTGATTATGATAATAGCCTTTAATGAAGAATGCAGGGAGATGCCACACTGCCCAAAGAATGCCGAATATCACTGACGTTGTAAATAAATTAAAAAAGGCTCTTAGGCTGTCCACCCCATATCCTCGCCAGCCTATTTCTTCGATGATCGGGGCCAAAACCAACGGCATGACAATGCCAAGAACAGCCCACCCTTTCATGACGCTGAAATCATTGGCGAGTGAAAACTGATCGCGGGAATAACCAAACAACAGTGACACCCCTGTAGCCAAGAAAAGGACGCACGGCATGAGGAACAGAATCACCATAAGATAGGTGAAGCTAATTTTGAAATCCATCAACCTCATCCAAAAGTCCTGAATGAGACCTTCGTTTTGTGAAGCATAGATCATAGCGACAGAAGTCATACAGGGCACACACAGAGCAAAAAGGAGAAGGGGGAACTGAAATCGCTCCATTCCTTTTTTATGGCTCAAATAGGATGCAACCGGACCAAGAGCAAACGCTATTAAAAGCGTCATCAGAAAAAACACCACGGGATGATAGAGATAAGTAGGAGGCATGATAAGCCTTTTTGTTAAATATATTTACGTTAATTTTGTTCAAACAAAAGACTCAAAGAGCCCTTTGGGGCATGCAAAAGGTCTTCCATCAACGTGGGAATGGCTTGGGTGCGGCGCTCTAGATCTTGCTGACTCCAGGGATAATAACCGACATCTGTGATAAACTGAATGCCTGCTAACAGAATTTCCGCGCATTCTAATGGATGATCTGTGCGAAAAAGTCCTTCCTCACAACCTTGAGAAATCACACTAGCGTACAGCGGCGCCAATCTGGATAAAGTACAAGCCAAGAGGCGCACATGCATTCCCATGTTCTCAGGACGATGCAGATGATCCAAGGTTTCCTGCTGGCCAGGGCCAACTTTTCCAGCAGATACCAGTACATGCATTTTTTCTAGAGCGTTGCCTTTGCACTTTTTCAAAGCCTTTTCCACCACTGCCATGTACTCTGACACCATATCTTCAACCACCGCTTCCAGGAGCATCTCTTTGGATTTGAAGTAGTGATAAGTCGTTCCTTTGGCGATCCCCAACTTCGTCATCACATCCTGCATTGTCGTGGTCTCATAACCTTGCTTAAGAAATAGCTGTCGACTCGTAGCCACAATTTCACGACGTCGTTCTTCAGGTTTTTTTACCACTCTGACCATAACGCTCCTTTTGTTGATCTTGTTATATCATATTGACCGACCCTCGGTCAATCGTTTTGTGAAAAAGTAAGAATTTCTTATGATTTAGGTGTCTTAGAGGTATTGCAAAAGGGCGTTGTTGCATAAATCGAAAAGAACCTTAACATACAAAACTCCGAATACTTAACCACTGAGTTCACAGAGATCACGGAGAGGGAGGAAAATGCGTAAGCCTCTTTAGAATGGTTTTTCAAGGCAATTGCGCATTTCCCTCCCTCTCCGTGATCTCTGTGGTTAACCATTTAATTGAGAGAAAGTATGATACTTCCATAGCAGACGCATGGCTTCAATTATACTTTCTTATCTTCCATGTCGCGACATGCGTTTAAACCGACTTCCTGAATGCTTATAAGCTTTTTTCTTTTTCGCCATTGTTCTTACAACTCGGTAAATTGATCCACTATTTCGCTTGCGAACTTATTCATATCTTCCTGTAGCTGATTAATGAACCTGGCAATATGATATCCATCGCAAACAGCATGATGAACCTGAACAGATATCGGAAGCAATATGCGATCATTTTGATCGAAATATTTTCCTGTTGTAAAAATAGGTAAAAGATAATTTCCTAATTTAGGTAGGTTTAAATTAAATCCCGAGAAGCTCACCCATGGAATACTTGAAATCGTAAATACATTAGGTGGTGTATCAGGTTTGGCTAAAAATCGTTTTACTGACCCGTATCTTTGAAGATCTGATAAATAATTTTCATAAAATTTTGAAAAGGAAAAATTATATTCTGTCCAAATATTAGTGAAAGTCTCATTGTCATTGTGGAAAACAGCATAAGCAGGATGCATCAAATCAAAAACACCTAGATGACCATCTTCGTCTATGGTTGTGCGAAATTCTTCATGCCTATTTACAACTGTTGATAACAAATAAATTGTAGTAGGATATAACTTGATATTTTTCCTCTTTATGGCCCTAAGGAGGATAGTAATATCTAGATTTAGTGTCATGCTGTAAGTACAAGGAGTACAGTTTAGATAGTGATCAAAGTACTCCTTGCGGCTCCATTTCGAAAGATCTATTAGTTTAAACTCCATTTCTTTGCCTTGGGTTTTCCTCGTTTATTGTCTGAACCTCTTAGGGACCTCTTGAAAAATGTCCTTTACGTCTCTTTTTACGTCCCTTAGGTCCTTGTGGTCCCTTGTCCCTTACCTTTAGGTCCCTTTGATGCCTGTTAACCAAATTCAAGTCATCCACAGCCATCCTTTAGACAGGTAGAGCGACGTTCGTCATTGTGTATAATGGATAAATTATTTATAAGACGTTCGATTGTGCTTCTTTGCACCATTTTGCACCACTAATTTGCCATCAAATGCATAAAAATAGGGACGGTTTGACTCGAACCAACCGATCAGAACTTTTGAATGGAAAAAATTGAAAACGTTTGATAAATTGATTTCTTTATCTAAGGAAAAAATCTGATGAAATTCTATATTGCAACATCACTTTCAAGAATGATCTCTCACAATACCGTAAGAGACAACCTAATAAAATGTGGTCATGAAATTTCCTACGACTGGACTGTACATGGAAGTGTGAAATCGGTTAGTAAAGAGCGTCTACGAGATGTGGCGTTGTTCGAACTCAATGGGGTGTCGGAAGCCGATTTTGTTGTTGTTCTCCTTCCTGGAGGAAATGGGACACATCTGGAACTCGGATTTGCACTCGCAAGGGAAAAGAGAGTCTTTCTTCATACCGAGGATTCTTTAATGTTTGAGCTCGGGCCTCAGACAAATGCATTCTATCATCATCCTGATGTCACCCGTCTCCACTGTCCTTTGGTTGAGCTTGGTGCGACAGTGCATTCATTACTCATGCAACCAGCAATGCTTTCATAACGAGTGATAGGAAGTATTTCCTACAGGCTGTGAGCGGCCAATATAATGGGATTCAGCACACAACATGCAGCAAATTAGAAGTCGCGACAAATGATCTCAGTTTACTATCTCAGGCGTTCAGCGAATTATTCCCTTCATCTTCTGTGATTAAGAAAATTATTATTTATTTTGAGGGATTATGTTTTTAAGAATTATGTGTTACTTGATAGCTTTTTTTGTACCTCTAATTGGCGATGCCAAGATCATTGAAACGGTCACCATTGAAAATATTGTCTCATTAATTGATGAAAACACATGGCTTTTAGTTGATCTCGATAATACCATATATGAAGGCAAACAAGCTCTTGGGCATACAGAATGGTTTTATGACAGAGCTCATGGAAAAATGAGAAACGGAATGACTTTAGAGGAAGCTACTCGAGAATGCTACCCTGAATGGATTGAAGTACAAAAAATATGTCCTGTCAAACCTGTAGAAGCAGCTTTTATCCCAGCATTAATGAATTTGAGACAACGAAACATTGTCATGATGGGATTAACGCATAGACAACCCTCTCTTGCTGAGTCTACAATTCGTCAGTTGGCATCATTAGAATGGAGTTTTCTTGACAGTGCCCCCTTAAAGAAAACATTTGTTGTGCCTTCTGAAACACCAACAATTTATACTCAAGGGATTTTATTTACAGGTGAGTATAACAAAAAAGGGGAAATTTTTGTTCGTTTCTTATCTCTTATCAATCAAAAACCAAAAAAAGTTGTGTTTATTGATGACAGAAGAAGCCATGTTGAGGAAGTAGAAAAAGCGTTAATCGAGCAAAATATTGAATATATAGGCGTTCACTATACCGCTATTGAATATGTAGAAAAGGTTTATTTTCCTGAAATCGCCGAATTTCAAAAAAAATTCTTAAATAAAATTATGAGTAATGATGCGGCTCAGTTGCTTATGCAATACGAAATAGAATGATATATATCCCAGACTTTTGACTAGCAAAGTATGCATACTTCGTCTATTCTAATTAAAAAAAATTCCAATAGAAAGCGCCAATATGTTCAACAATGTTAATTCTCCGATCAACATATTGCGTAATTTAAAAAGCAAACAAGTAATAAAATTATTATTTTTACTAATGCTTATTTTTGTGAATTTTATATCTGCAGATGAGTCTGAAAGAGATTTAAGAACCGCAAAACTGGAAGGCGCGGAATTTGTCCAATTAGATAATGGATTTAGAGTCTGGACAAAACGAATTGGTACAGGACCAATTAAAATCCTTACTTTGCATGGAGGGCCAGGACATACGCACGAATACTTAGAGTGTATCGAAGAGTTTTTTCCAAAAGATCAATTTCAAATTATTTTTTACGATCAATTGGGTTCCTATTATTCTGATCAACCAGATGATCCCTCTCTTTGGACAATCGACCGTTTTTGTGAAGAAGTAGAGCAAGTACGAAAAGCCCTTGGACTTAATAATTTTTACCTCTATGGTCACTCTTGGGGTGGTTTGTTAGCTATCGAATATTCATTAAAATATCAACATCATTTGAAGGGAGTGATCCTTGCAGGAATTACCGCAAGTGCTGACTCTTACGTAAATCATTTTAATTATTTGATTTCACAACTCCCTTTTTCAATCAAAGATCGCTTAAAATCATATGAAGATACTGGAGATATTCATAATCCAGAATATGAAAAGCTCTTATTTGATGAAGTTTATTCCCGTTATCTTTGTCGCACAAAACCCTGGCCAGAATCTCTTTTACGATCTTTTCGTCATCTAAACACTCAAGTTTATCAAATCATTCAAGGCCCAAGCGAATATATCATTACAGGAAATTCTAAAGATTGGAATCGATGGAATGATCTTCCGAAAATAACAATCCCAACACTCCTTATATGTGGAAGATATGATGCGATGGATCCAAATGATTTAGAAAAAATGGGATCCTTAATTCCTAATTCTCACAAAAAAATTTGTAAAAATGGGAGTCATTTCACATTCTACGATGATCCAGAAAATTATTTTAAAGCCATTCATAATTTTATTAATGATACTGAAAGATCAAGTTATAATTGATAAACAAACAGTATAATTTACTATTTTGCAAGGAGTATTATGATGAAAAAATTTATTAAATTGAGGAGCGTTACCCATTCTTAGGAGACGACGCCTAAGTCGGTGAGTCTAAAATTACACTTATCAGCGGAAGGTGGCTTCAAGGCCGCCTTACAGTGGCCAATACAAACAGAAAAATTGGCAGAGGTTCGGATTTAAGGATGAAAAAAGCCTTAATGAAGTTGGAGCTGAAAGTAACCGCGAACTCTAAAGGAACAGCGGTGAATTTTTCCCTAGTTTAGATAAGCCCGATGGCTGTTTTACAGTAAGAATCAAACGGAATCCTACTTTCTTGATGTTTTGTTCAACAACAAATCCAAGAGAGTATGGAATGGGTAAAAAAGAAGAAAATACTGATTTTGTGTGTATCGTATGCCAAAAATACGTGATGTCGCTAAAGCGTGGAAGCTATCGCAACCACTGTCCTTTTTGTCTATCATCACTCCATGTCGATGCACTAATCCCTGGCGACAGAGAAAGCTCTTGTCATGGCATTATGAAAGCATATCGGTTAAAATATAATGGAAAAAAGGGCTGGCAAATAGTTCATAAATGCTTGAAATGCGGTCATGAGAAATTAAATCTGATCGCAGAAGGCGATGTTCAATCTGATGATTGGTCAGAGATCGTCAAATTGAGTCAACGCCCAGTGTCCTATTAACCATATATCGCTCTTATATGGCTCACAAAAAGATGTGAACTGTCCCCAGGCCTGACGGCCTGGGCGAGTGTGGCTATATGTCTGTGCCCAAACAAGAGAACATTCAGTAAAACCTACTTATCATCATCCCTAACCTGCCACGCAGCGTTCTTGCATATCTTGATTATTGGGTGTTAATGATCTAAAACATCTCTAAAACTAACTTCTAACATATTTTCAGTGATATTCCATAAACGTTCTCTTGTTTCGATATTTAGAGCTTTTGAAGGGAAATTAACGATTTTTTGATTCTCGTCCCAATACAATCCTGTCAAGCCTTCTATTTCTGGACTCAAAGCAAGAGTGATATAGGTTTTTGACATTTGCTGGGGAGTTATTGAAAATTGTCTTTTTATAAAATACATATATCTAAGATACCAAGGTAAAGTGATGAGTCGATCATTTCCAATGGCTACATTAGTAACGCGAATACAGTGTGCATCAATTCTTCCCTTAAAATGATTGGCAAAATCTATAGTAAACATCAATAACGCTAACTTTGAATTGTAATATGCTTTTGCAGTTGTAAATTTACTATTTTTAAAATTCAAATCATCAAAATTAATATTTGCAAATGGATAAAAATTAAGTCCTTTCGTACCAACGGTAAGCAACCTAGGATGCGGAGAAGCAAATAAGCAAGGCAGCAAAAGCCTTGTCATCAAGAATGGTCCTAAATAATTCGTTGCAAAAATTGTCTCAAAACCATCTTCTGTAAGCACTGCTTTATTTAAAGTATGATCGAAATTAGCTCCATTATGAATCAACAGATCGAGACGCTGAAATTTTTTCTGAAAATCATGAGAAAATTTTCTTATCGAAGCCATGGACGAAAGATCCACAATCATCAGCTCTGTCAATAAATTACCTGTTTCCTCTTGAATTTCTCGAAGAGCTTGTTTTCCTCTTTCTTCGTTTCGACAGGCTATGATTACTTTTATGCCAATTCTTGCAAATTGTAATGCAACAGATTTTCCAATCCCACTATTAGCTCCAGTGATTAGACAAATTCGATTGCTTACATCCATACAGTACCTTTAACTATCCCATTTTCAAAATGCCAATTTTTCAAGTATTATGTTATCTTAGACAAAAAAATATTTGTCTTGCAAACACACCTTACAGTCAAATACGAATTCAAAACCATGTCTTTCATCATGAAGCAATATACTTGATCAAAGAGTATTTACGCAACACACACTAAAATAATTCAAAACGAACAAGCCTCAAATACCGATAGACTCTAAAGGCCTGGATCACTTAATCTTGGTGATATCAAATGAAGATCAGCTTATCCTGAATCCAACAGTCAAACGGGAGTTAATTTCGAATTTATTGAACCCAATATCCAGATGGTTGTTGATAAAAAGGATTTTTCTTCAGCCCAAATTTATAACACGACAAACAAGAATGTATACTGTCCAACTGAACGACCTATCATGATCCAAGAACTTATGACGATCATTTTTTTTATTGTCGTCTTCATCCATTTTTTCTCAGATAAAGAAGACGAGGTCAATCAATCCCCTGAAAATGATGCCAATCTCCAACAATCACTGAAGTTGTTCTACACGACTTGGAATATCCACTCATTGCACCTTCTCTTGTATCGAGAGATCACAAGATTTCCTCTTTATAAACCTTATTTATCCCAAGCGTATCATGAGCAATTAGAGTTGTTGAAAGGGTTGGAAAACCGATGCCCCCTTGCTATACGAATCGCTCTAGAAAGAATCAGAACAATCCTTCGCGATTGCAACAACGTTGGAGCGATTCAATATCTAAAAAACCAGTTGGGATCTCTGATTGACAAAATCCCTGAATTGAAAGCTGAATTTGATAGACTTGAGTTTGGGTGGAAGACAAAGGCAACCAATCAGGGACAGCATCGGAAACCTTTATTTCAGGGCTGTCAAAACCTTGGAGATCTAAAAAAACGGTTTAGAAAATTAGCACTTCAAAACCATCCTGATCATGGAGGCAGCCCTGCTGCGATGAAAGAAATTCTTAAGCAATATGAGGAATCTCAAAGAAGAATGAGACTCTAATCATCAAAATTTTGAGCATGGACAGATTTGACATCAACACACAAGTTCTTGCCAAAATTGATCATCGAAAAGCGGAAGAGGGCTTCCGCACTCCAAACGCTTCGCGTATTCAAGACGATTTGTTGGATACGCGGAGCGTTTGGAGTGCGAAAGCCCCCTTTCGCTTTTCCGCCAAAAGTTGTTGATCAGAACCTGTGCGCTTATAAAAGTTGGGTGGGGGCGAAAGCGTAGGTCAAGCGCGTACATACCCGACTTCTGCAATTACCTCTTGTGGTCCCTTGTCCCCCTTATACCCGAAGGCTTGAGAGTTGAAGAATGACGAAAATGGGACATGGGAGAAACTGGACGATTTCAGAACTTTTGATTGTAAAATTTTGACTATTCCCTTTAAATTGAAATTTACATAAAGCAATCTTTAGAATTGCCCATGCATGGGCTTGGTTAACAACACCTCAGAAGTCCTTAAAGATATTGAAAAAGCATCCGAGGACATTATGTGACAGAGGCTAAACTTAAGGAGAGAGTAATGTTGTTTTTACAAAATGCATATAAAAGTATTTTTGTTCTATTTTTGCTCATATGTGCACCGTTGTGTGTATATAGCGATGGAGTGAAGGATCAGAACATCATAAGAGAAAACAATGAATCAAGATTGAAAAGCTTTAAAAGATGTAAAAAGCTTAAATTTTCATATTATTTATATACAAAAGATTTTATACAAAGTTTTATTGAAATACCCACATCCAATGTCTCAATTGACAGTTCAACCATATCATCTAAATATTTAGCAGGAAGAGCGCCGATATACAACGTAAAAAATGAAAAAGTGGGAACATGCTCCGCTTCGTTTTTATGTTTGCAAAATGGGGACGGCATATTTACAGATATCTCAAATTATTTATCGGTTGACAATGGATTGATCATATCATGGTTCACTCCGACGACGCTAATTAATTTAGCATTAGACAGCATCATCAATTCGATGATTACTGAGTGCATTGTTGAGGCTTCCACTAAGATTGGCATTAATCCTTTTTACGGGAAAAAGTTCAATATGATTGTTTCATCTGACGGCAATAAGATATATTTTAATTTGACTAAAATATGATCGGGGTCAGGTATCTGGTCACGGGTGTAAATATTCGACTTGCCCCAAAAACCTCAACTAAAGGGTTATAAGCTTTGGTGATTTGGCCAACAACCTGTTGGCTAAACATCCGTACATCATATGACCATTGCTTTTTTAGGTTATTGCTGCTTACAACTATTCCTAAATCCTTCTCAGGTGCTCAGTGAATTATTTCCTTCATCTTCTGTGATTGGAACACGAATGTATTTGAATTTCGGTTTTACTTCTTGGATCACTCCATCTTTAGCTATAACAAGAGGAACTCCTGTGCGAATGGAAAGATCGATAGCGCTTTCAACGCCCTTTCGGTGAGCTTCTAATAAAAGTTCAATCATATCTTCTTTAGGCTTCTGTGCCATGTGCTATTCCTTCAATTTCTTTCCAAATGTTTGGTTCTACAATTGTCAACTCCCCTTTTACATCCTTTCTAGCAATAACATTATTCAACCCAGCTTTTGAGTTGTCCAAGATTAGTGCTCCATCGGAAAGAGGAAGGTAATGCTGAATAAGATTTTTTATTCCAGAATAATAACGTCTAATTATCGTCTCTTCCGGAATATTATGCCCTCCCTGACTAACTCGATGCTCAACACGCATGATAGCTAATTCGGGACTATATAGCCATAGGAACAACAATTGAATTTCATATCCATTTGCTTGAGCATTCTTAAGATGCTTTATGTAGTTCATTCCCGAAGCTGTTGTCTCAAACACAAAACTCTTATTTGCGTCAAGCAGACCTTTAAACCTGTTAATCATCAATTTACTGGCAGTTAGCGACACACTCTCGGGATGGAGCGGAGCAAGTCCTCGAGCAATTTCATCTGCATTGAGGAATTCATATATCACCTCAGCGTTAGGTATCAACGACAGTGCTGTTGTAGTCTTCCCAGCTCCATTTGGACCAGCAATCATAAAAATTTTCTTAGTCATAAAATGTGGCTCATTATTGTTTGTGGGATCAAGCAGTTTCGTAAAACCTTATTGCTTCAAATATGCCTGACCGAGGAGTATTTACGCAATACACATTAAAACAATCCAAAACACACCTCAAATACCGATAGACTCTAAAGACTAGGATCACTTAATCTTGGTGATATCAAAAGAAGATTCAAACAAATGAACACGATTCAAGAAATCATAGACAAAGTTGTGTTTCTCGATGTGGCTCATTAAGGGGTATTTACATATACAGATGAATGAAGCTAAGTTATTAACTAATAGAGGTTGCCTCAAACTGATGGTCCTTTCATATGAATTCCCAGAATCGAGCGAGGACTATGACAGAGATTGGCTTGTTCTTCAAATAAAATGGAGCGGGTCATTGGCAGAAGTAGAACTCACTCAACCCTGTTTATTGGCAGGAGAATTGGAATATTGGGCCAATGGATTGACAGCTTATCTTGAATCCAACAGTCAAATGGGAGTTAAATTCGAATTTATTGAACCCAATATCCAGATGGCTGTTGATAAAAAAGGTTGTCTAGGATGCTATGCAGTCAATATTGATATTTATGGGGAACCGGCGATGATTGCTGAACATTTCCATGTTGAAGCTGAAGCCGACCAAAGCGAACTTCGAGCGTTTGCTCAATCTCTTCATAGACTATCAGAAGACTATCATGCTAAGAGTCAGTAATTGTGGATAAAAAACAATTCCTTCGGGTAAGGAACTACAAGAGGTAATTGTAAAAGTCGGGCTTGCCCAGTCCCGTGAGCTATCATAAGTTCTACACATATGCTATAAGGCAGCATATGTAGATGGATGTAAATTTTTAGAAGCAGCGAAAAAAAGGAAATACATGATGATTTACTCGAATGAGGCCCTTTCTCAACAACTTGAAAAAACTGAAGCCCGTTTTAATGCAGAGTTTGTTTGCTCACGCTTGAAAATGCTCCCTGATAGCGGTGTGGAATGGAAAGAGGTTGCTGGAACCTATGCTATGTTTGATGGAGTAGAATCTCCTCTAACACAAACCTTTGGACTTGGACTGTTTGAAAAATTATCTTTGAAGGCTATTGAGGAACTCGAAAAATTCTATAATCGATTCTCAGCTCCTATCTTTCATGAAATAAGTCCGATGTCAGACCCCACGCATATGGAAATCTTATATAAATGCGGCTATCAACCTGTTGAGCTGACAAGCATCCTTTATAAACCTCTTTCAAAGGACGATTCTTCATATCAACTAATCAATCCGGAAATCACTACACGAGATATGCAGAAAGGAGAAGAGAATATTTGGGCGGCAACGAGTGCTAAAGGGTGGAGCGCAGAAGCACCTGGCCTATCTGAATTCATCTACGAATTTGCCCAAATAGCAACCCAGAGCCGAGGCGTGCTTTCATTTTTTGCACATCTGAATGGCAAGCCTATCTCAACAGGAATGCTCTACATGGACAATGGTATCGCACTTATAACTGGAGATAGCACAATTGCAGAAGGGCGCAACTGTGGAGCGCAAACTGCATTAATCGATGCGCGTTTAAACCGTGCAGCAGATCATGGTTGCACTTTCGCAATGATGGCAGCAAGTCCCGGTAGTCAATCTCAAAAAAATGCTGAGAAAAATGGTTTCCGCCTAGCCTATACACGTACTAAATGGAAATTAAGGACCTAAGTAGGTAATTGCAAAAGTCAAGCCTGAACCAGATCTGCGAGCTATCGCCAACAACAGATTTTAATCCACTGATTTAAGGCTGCGTCTGTCTGTAAATTTTATATTCGTTAGAGGTAATACTACTTAATCCTTCCACTTGATAGGCGATGGAAGGGGTCACAGAAAAAGTTTGATGAAATTCATGAATCAATGAGATCTCAAAGTCAACGGGTGAAATATGAGTATTATCAGGGCGATAAATTTTACTCAAATGGTTAATGAGAGTATCGTACATTAAATGATTGACCGCATAAGCATTTAAATAGATACCTTGTCTATTCCTGACAAGATGGTTTGAGAAATAGCGAGATGGCCTTATAGGCTGAGACATAAAATAAACCATTTCCCAATTTTTAGGGAGCTCTTTCATTGCTTTTCGAAATAAAGTCCCAACTCCTGATAAGTTCGCGGAAACAAGATCTGGATTGACAATTCCAAAAGAATTATCATCTTCTATGATAAGAACACTACTATATTTTCTAACAAGCATTTTAGCATTTTAAATTTTTCTTCGATTCTTGCTCTTCTTAGCAGATTTTAGGAGTTTTTTTGCTTCTTCGAAATGATTTCTCACAATTTCAATCACTTTAAGATGACTCAAATAACAACCTGTTTCTGCCTGAGATTGTTTGTCAAATGCTTCTTGACCAGCAATCGTCGAAAGATTATATCCGATCCAGTTGGTATTCATTTGCTTCCAGACTCTTTCTTCCTGTTGAGAGCCTCGGATGGCAGGAAAAACGACAAAATCTTCAACACCTACCTGCTCTAAAGCCTTTCTAGTGCGTTCTAATCTTTTTGTTTCTTCGGGTAAATTGATGATGTAAATTGAACCAAAAAAATCATACAACTTCCAATCTTCGTCAAGTTGAGTGGCCGACATGCGCTTCAATTGAGAAGCAGCAATGGATTGATGATTGATATAATAATGGTGTTCTAAATGGTGTTCTATATGATACTTTTTTTCTCTCGTGCCTTGAAAATCATAGATTGTATCCGTCAAAAACGCTTCCATCTTTCGAAACCTCCAATATATCGTTTTTTCTCAAACTAATATAGCTTCTTTAGAAATTTTGCAAGCACGAATGAGAACGGTTAAACTCCGGGACCCGCTGGTTCGTACTATTAATAGCACTTCATTTCAAGTCCAAACACAAGCCAAACTCTTGGCTTGCTCCGCCGCCAATAAAAAAGCCTCAGGAGGAAGGTGTCAGACTTGCACTATCAGACGGCAGAAATTAACTGTATTGGTGAAAATTCAAGCTCGGGATAAGTCTAAGCCTGGTGAGTGCTTGCATATCCTATCGATCTTGTTATGGTGAGGGCTTGGGAGAAGACGAGTTTGGGGGCGGTTGGACTCGAACCAACGGAGACGTGAGTCGAGGGATTTACAGTCGGTTTCACTTCCACACACTGGCGTAAACTAGAATACATAGGCGCAACACAATCAATGATTTAAAAGACTTTCGATTGTGCTGGCTTACGCCATTTTGCGCCACTGTTTTGCAGTCTAATGCGTAAAAATTGCGTAAAAAACACCGAAGCTCTTGAAACAACAAAACCGAAAATCCAAGTTTCCTCAGAAGCTCTATTGCACTAATGTACCAGAAGTGATACAATTAGAGTTAGATGAAGGACGCAAATGGAAAAAATCAAGCCAACACTGAAGGTGGAATTTTACAGAGAGCTTAACGGGAACGAACCTGTTAGGATTTGGCTTCAATCTCTAGACAAACCGATTAAGATGATTCTCGGTGAAGACATCAGTAAAGTCCAATTTCGTTGGCCGTTAGGGATGCCTTTAGTTCGAAATCTCGGAGACGGAATACATGAATTGAGGAGTCACATTCCTAACGGAATTATTCGAATTATTTTCATGGTTATCAATAAAACGATGATTCTCCTTCACGGGTTTATCAAGAAGACGCAGAAACTTCCTATACAGGATTTAAAACTAGCTAAAGAGAGGGCAAAAAATTATGAACAGCAAGAAAAGAAAAAGTAAGAATGTTCATGCAGGCTCAAGTTTTGATGACTTTCTTAAAGAGGAAGGGATCTTTGAACACTGCCAAGAAGTTGGGGCAAAGTATGCCTTCGTCATGCAACTTGAAGATGAAATGGAAAAACAACAACTCACAAAGGAAGAGTTTGCAAAACGTATAGGGACAAGTCGGTCAGCTTTAGACCGTTTGCTTGATCCAACCCAACCTTCTAACATCCGCTCTCTTGTTAATGCTGCCGCAGCTGTTGGCAAACATGTCAGGATTAGCATGATATAGGAATGTTCTATCGTCATTGTACTTTTAGAGACGTTGCATCTCCCATAACATGAATTGAATTTAGGGTAAAAAAAGCCCCCTGACTACCTGTCGAAATGATCTTGTGATTATACATACGGAGATAATCATTAACACCATTTTCAAGAGTAACAATGGCTATAGGAACAGAGAGCAACACGGCCCTAATCTATCTAGGGCTCTAATCAAATTAATTTTCATTCACTTTCTGTTTAAATATTTAAAGGACCTCTAAATCAAAGACATCTAGTTTTCCATCACCGTTTAAATCCACAGAATCTAGAGTCCCTCGGTTGAGATGAAAGTCGTAAAGAAGCTTTAAGTATTTTCCTGCTATAATCCTTGGCAATTTATCCTTGTTACTCAATCCGTACCAAGCATAAAGCCCTCGACTGCCTTTTGAAGAATTACATCTACGACAACACAAGACCAAATTTTCAGCATTATCAGGACCACCTTTAATCTGAGGAATAAGATGATCCCATGATAATTCATCTGCTTTCCCACAATAGCCACAATTTTTCTCAATCGAGACAATCTGCATCTTTAATTCTCGTTTCATCGCGCTCATATTAATTTCACCACTACGAAATTTGTTCACACGACTCATCACGAATTTAAAGTATTCGTTCTTTTTTCCTCACTCCAATAATTAAAAGCATTGCTGAATTTGTTGCGACTTATTTTGGTTCGTATGTATGTGAAATGTCAAATGAATATGCTGATATGTTTCGTGGGTCCGCAAGTCCATTGTTTGTATATGGCTTTAAATTCGGCTTTTTAGCAACACATACACTGCTGAAAATCAAAGATGCATATTCATCCGAGAAGAAAGAAGTGGTTGTCAGTGAGAAAGTAGATTTCCAATTCCCGCCAATCTAAAGACCACGAAGAAACGAACTTCAAGAGAATGCATTATTAAAGTTTACGTATGCGTTCTTTTGATCTATAATGATCTTGATTGATTGTAAACCGCCCTGTTTGGTATGTAATTGCCAATTCTTGATTTTAACTTCTCCTTTAATTCTGGGCGTTCGACGAATTATTTTCCTCATCTTCTGTGATTGCATATTTGAATTTCGGTTTCACTTCTTGGATCAGCCCATCTTTGGCTATAACAAGCGGGACTCCTGTGCGAATGGAAAGATCGATAGCACTTTCAACGCCCTTTCGGTGGGATTCTAATAAAAGTTCAATCATATCTTCTTTAGGCTTCTGTGGCATGTGCTATTCCTTCAATTTCTTTCCAAATGTTTGGTTCTACAATTTTCAACGCCCTTTTACATCCTTTCTAGCAATCACATTATTCAACTCAGCTTGTGAGTTGGAGATTTGTGCTCCATTCGAAAGAGGCTGGTAATAGATCTACATTTTACAGTTCAAAAATAGAATTCAAAACCATGTTTTTTACCATGAAGCAATATGCCTGATCGAGAAGTATTTACGAAATACGCACTAAAACAATCCCCTCAGGTAAGGGGCTACACAAGAGGTAATTGTAAAAGTCGGGCTTGCCCAGTCTCGTGAGCTATCGCCAACAACAGATTGTTATCCACTCACAGGTTTCCCACAAAATTGACCATCGAAAAGCGGAAGAGGGCTTCCGCACTCCAAACGCTTCGCGTATTCAATACGATTCGTTGGATACGCAAAGTGCTTGGAGTGCGAACTCTCATCATGCCTATCTTGCCGCGAAGCGATCTTGCATATCCTGTTGATCTTGTTTATTGGAAGGGCTTGGGAGGTGAAGATTAACGAGAAGGTGACATGGGGGCAGTTGGATCGAACCAACGGAGACGTGAGTCGAGGGATTTACAGTCGGTTGCGCTTCCACATTCTGGCATAAACTAGAATACATTTGCGTAAATCCAGATTGTCAGCGATTACCCCTTGTCAAACAAGGGAAGACTTTGCTATAACGATTGTATGGGCTGGGGATTCCTAGCCGGCGTTAATGCCTCGGGGTTTCTCGGGGCTTTTCGCTTTCTAGATCTTGGGGAAGATTTTTAATCCTTTACCCATGTGGCTAGGATATCTATGGAACTTCTTCTCTAATATCTCATAACTTCGATTTATCTGCTGAGGATTTATGTAATTCCTGCCTATCGGATGAGCGACGAGATCGACAATCTGCAATCCAGCACTGTTTACACGTTTATCTGCAAATTGGATTTCAAAATTAGCTAGACCTTTTGGATTCTGGTCCAAAATGCGACGGAATTCTAATTCGAGATCAGCATCTTCCTTTTTTCCTCGTGCTTCTACCACCAGATGGGTAAGATTGGCTTTCTGTCCTTTCTCTTCAAGAAAACGAGAAGTACGCTCAGGCAAAAAAGCAATCCCAAATGATAGGGATTTCGAGGATTGCTATAGCGGTTCTTCAATTGTCGCTTGTCGATGATTGTGGATATGATGGTAAAGGGCGCTGTATCAATTAAATCATTTAGCCCTTTCATGAATCTTTCCATTGAAGTCAAGTTTGCCAAAATCGAGAAATCATCTACTTGTTTTCTGATCTTATGGCTATGCAAAACGATAGAGTCATGCCCCCAAAAATCAAATTTCAGAGTACATACAGCGGGTGCAACCATCTGGGAGTAATCGCTTTTCTTGAAAACACAGAAAGAGAGAACGAATACGGGGTGCTCTTCTTTATCATGAATCAAAAACAATTTTGTCATCTTCTTGATTAGAGCAAATGACTAAAAAACGAACTTCTTTATCTGTTGTGTTCTCTATATAGTGTAGCTCTTTCGTTCCTGGTTTAAATCCAATAAAATCTCCAGGCTTTAACTGTATAACTTGATTTCCAAGATGTGCTGTAGGGAGACCATCCAAAACAAGTATCATTTCTTCTTGGATGGTGTGACTATGAGGAGCAGATGCTCTTTTCATAGGAGAGAGGATTTCATGATGAACAAAAATCTTGTGACAGAAAAAAAGCTCTGTTAACACTGCAGATTTCGAAAAGATTTCCCCAGTCTTTGAAGAAATAAGCTGCTCATGATGTAAATCATTAATATTATACACTTCCACTCATCAATCCTTTTGAAGTATTTAAATATGCGATTCATTGTCTCACAAAGAGTCTAAAAAAATCATCAAATGAACTGATGCTGTATTTAGCAATAGTTTTTTATAGGGAGACACATCACATGCTCGCCCATCGCTACCTATTTGCCTCACAGATACAGATCAAGAGTGTCGTCAAAAAAGCGGAAGAGGGCTTCCACACTCCAAACGCTTCGCGTATTCAAGACGATTGATTGGAAGTACGAACTCTCATCATGCCTTTCCTGCTGCGAAGCGATCTTGCATATCTTGTTGATTGGGAGGGCTTGGAAAGTGAAGATTGACGAGAAGACGAGTTTGGGGGCGGTTGGACTCGAACCAACGGAGACGTGAGTCGAGGGATTTACAGTCCCTTGCAATTGCCGCTATGCGACACCCCCATAATGATGCTGGCAGTAGGAATTGAACCCACAACCGTCCGATTACAAATCGGGTGCTCTACCAATTGAGCTATGCCAGCGAACGGAAGGGTGGTTATATCAAAATTGGCTTTTTTTCTACAACAATTTTGTTGCCCCCCTAAAAAAAAGCGGTGAGGGTATTGTATGAGCTACTTTTCAATAAACTCCGAAGGGTCCGCAGGCGTTGGAGATTCCTCATTTGAATGAAGCGCTGCACCAAAAGACCTCTCCATCAAAGAATTGTAATCTTTTTCTGCCTTCAGCTGCTGCTCTTCATTTTCCTTCTCTTCAGGGCTTTTAGACGGCTTAGAAATAACCTTAGCTGTAAATTTCCGGCCAGCCAAAGTTGTCACTTTTTGCTTCTTATGCAGCAAACAACACTGTTTGTACTTCTTCCCTGACCCACATGGACAAGGATCGTTTCTCCCGATTTTTTCACTCATATTTCCTCTAATATTTTTTTTCAAGCAACTCTTGTCTGATCAAATCATTGCTTTTTCAATAGAAGTCGCTAGAAATCAGCTTGACACCCCCTACTTCTTACGATAAAATGGAAATCTGAGTTTTGGGTTATCTATTCGAAATCAAGCAACATTCTGTTTTATATTACAACACCAAAATTATACTGCAGCTCTATTTTTTTAAACAATTATAAACGTTCATGATAAGCATCCCTATCGCTCAACCTCCTTGGACAACATTAGGAAAAAGGCTTGAAAGCACTTTGCGGAAAGCTCTGTTCGACTTCAAAATGCTCGATGGAGTCTCGAAACTCGCCATCGCCCTCAGCGGCGGAAAAGACAGTTTAACACTTCTATTTCTCCTAAAGGCGATATCGGGAAGAGGATTTCCCCCTCTAGACATCTATGCTATTCATGTCGCTGGGGAATTCTCCTGCGGCGCTGGGGTCGACGCAGCCTATCTCCAAGGGATTTGCGATAAGCTGAACGTCACGTTCATCCAGTGCGAGTCACAGCAGAAACTGGAAACTTTAGAATGCTACAGCTGCTCACGCGAAAGGAGGCGGCTGTTATTCGACGCTGCAAAAGCTGTTGGAGCTCATACCATCGCGTTCGGCCACCATCAAGATGACAACGCACAAACAGTGTTAATGAATTTGCTCCACAAAGCTGAATTTGCTGGAAATCTGCCGAAGATCTTCATGCAAGACTACAACGTCACGATCATCCGCCCCCTCATCTACTTCTCAGAGGAAGATATCCGCACCTTCTCCCAACAGCAAGGGTATGCCCGCATCATGTGCCGCTGCCCTGTCGGTCAACATTCGTTGCGCAAGAAAACAGATGAACTCCTCCGCGAGATTGAAGCGGTCTTTCCTAATGCACGGGAAAATATCGCCAAAGCAGGACTATTATATGGCTCGCAAAAAGCCGCACACCGATAAAGGAAATATTATGTCAAATAGACACCCTAGCGAACATGAAAGACGTGTGAACATCCAAGGGGTTGAAATCGCCTTGGGATTCCCGGACGAGTTTAAATTCGAATGGATCGGACAACGAGATGTGTTGGATCAGCTGTTAGCAGCTTGGCTCGTCATCGACAAAGACGACATCCCCCTGAATCCGCGGTTGATCGGCAAGCCTGGAGTCGGCAAGACAACGTTAGCCTACGCCGCAGCAAAAGCGATAAAAAAAGATGTCTACATCTTCCAATGTACGATGGATACCCGTCCAGAAGACTTACTCATCACTCCTGTTGTTGACCGGCAAGGAGGCATCCGCTATGTTGCTTCAGCCCTTGTCACAGCAATGATTACAGGAGGCGTATGCATCTTGGACGAGGCTAACCGGATGAGTGAAAAATCTTGGGCATCTTTAGCTCCACTGTTAGATACACGGCGTTATATTGAATCTATTGTCGCTGGATTAAAGGTGTCTGCTCATGAAGACTTCCGCATCTGCGTCACCATGAACGACGACGCTTCGACATTCGAGATTCCTGAGTACATCCACAGCCGCTTGCAGCCGCAGATCCACCTCGACTTTCCTGAAGCTGAAGAAGAGCGGCGGATTCTAAGAGAAAACCTCCCCTTCGTTGACGAATATATCATGGAATATGTGGTCGCCTTTTTGCAAAAAGCTCATTCCCAGAACGAAAACTACACCATCCGAGATGGCATCAACATCGCGCGCTATGCTGCAAAGAGGATTAAAAGCTTAAATGGCAACCAGGGAAATGTGGAAAACCTCTTACGGGAAGCAGTATTAATGACACTAGGCGATGAAGCCTTAATCCACGTCATATGACAAGGGAGACCATGCCTCCTAAATCGCCTTATTTCCTGCAAAAGGACAATATCTTCATCGTTCCAGCGATCCATTATTCGATGGAGCTGGCTGCACAAGTCAAACTCGCCTTCGATGTGTTGAAACCCGATTGCGTGGCTGTTGAATTGCCGGAGACGATGCAAGCGAAGATGCTCCATGCTGCTGCACGCCTCCCAGACATCAGCTTGATCTTGACATACAACCACGACAACCAGCCGATCTATTTCATGTCAGAACCTTGCGACCCTTCGTTTGAAGGGCTTCGCTGTGCTGCGGAAAATCATGTTGACGCCTACTGCATCGACCTCGATGTCGACTACTATCCGAATGTGCGAGAACTGATCCCCGACCCTTACGCTGTCCACAAGCTAGGTCTGCAGGCCTATTATGAGCTTTATGAGATGTCCAGGAAGAACACTGTTTCCAACTACCAATTAGCAATAGATAAAGAACGCGAGACATACATGGCTAAGAGGCTGAAAGAACTCAGCCTCTCCTATGACCGGGTTCTTTTTGTCGGAGGCATCGCCCACATCTCAAATATCTTCAAGTATGTGGACATGAAAGCCTTTCCCACCCTCTATCATTCCACCCGCGACGTAGTGGAGATCTGCACTCCCACTCAGGAATCTTGCCGCGAGATCTTAGGCGAATGGGGCTTTCTCTCCTCATTTTACGAATACTCGCGAGAAAAAATCACCTCTGAATGGTCCCCTGATAGGCAGAAAATCATTTTAAACCTCTACAAGGAAGCATCAGAGCATTACGTCTTAAACACAGGCAACTCCTTCCCTGGCTATCATCTTCGCAATACGATGAAATTTGTTCGTAACTATGCCTTAACGACAAAT
Source organism: Parachlamydiales bacterium (assembly GCA_020051075.1). Taxonomy (GTDB): domain Bacteria; phylum Chlamydiota; class Chlamydiia; order Chlamydiales; family Parachlamydiaceae; genus JAGVJP01. The sequence goes on along the minus strand of JAGVJP010000079.1, from coordinate 8,896 downwards.
CAGCTTATGCCTGATCTTTTTCAAATCCTTACTGCCGCAAAGAGCTGCGTCGACCCTAACTATGCTTATGAAGTGTGGGAGCTCGCCACTGACTACCCTTTCAGAAAAAATATCGATGGGATCACCGAACTCGATTTGTCAATCAGCGATGTCTGGGGCGCAAGTAAAAACATTAAATTCTACCTCAAAGAGAAAGGGAGGAAGAATTCAGTCCCCAGGAAGCGTAAAGATCGGTCTGATTTCCGCTTCCGCCCCTCTCTTTTGTTTGGAATCTGTTCGTATCCGCGCGAAGATGTGGTGATCGAACGATTTGCCAACTTCCTTAAAAAGAAGGGCTGCCAAATTATCACTGAAGAAGCTGCCCGCATCATCCCGTTCTCCACAAGTCTTGAAGATGGCATCGACACAAGAGAAACGATTCGCCATTGGCATGAGAAGAAGCTTTATGTCAAAACCAAGGGAAAGCCTCCGTCAGGAATAGGTTCTGTCTGCGTCATTTTTGATGAGGATAAACCAGAAGAGAATGAACGGTATCAGGAAAAATTTCCGTGGTGTACAACGTGGCTTGGAGAACATGCGCAGGAGTCTGACATGTCATTTTACGCCACTCCACTTGCTCAAGAGATGGTTGGACCTGGGATAAGCCGGTGTGAATACGGCGGGTTTATGATGTCCTATCCCCCTCGCCGCATGGGCAATATATGGACAGATCCAGACTATTCGGAATGCAGAACGAAATCTGAAGTCCTTCTGATGGCAGCCATAGACTATGCTGCGAAGCCGGCCATCGTCTATGTAGCCAATACCCCCCCGCGCAGCTATATGAAAAGCTTCGCTCGCCGCTTTGGCAAGAAGATCATTTACATCCCTTTAGGACAGCTCTCCCCGATCACTTTGAATCAACTCCGCATATTCCATGTCTTAGATGGCCGGGATAAACGGGACATTGCCGACGAATACATCTTCTAAGGGGGAGCCCCACAAGATGAACAGGATAGACAAAAAAACAGGATGGGCAGGATCGCTGCGCGGCAGGATAGGCAGGATAAACAAAAAAACAGAATGGGCAGGATAGATAAAGATAGTTAAAAATAGGAAGAAAAGAACAGCAAAAAAAATGATATAATTTTTTTATCTTCCCCTATCATTTCTATCCTGCATATCCTGCCGCGCAGCGATCCTGCCCATCCTGTTTTTTTGTCTATCCTGTTCATCTTGTGGCTAGGTGCTGGTAATGTCTTCGAAAGCATGATAGATTTGCTCTTTAATCGAGCTCACCCTATTCTGTAGACGTTTTGGAATAGCATTGATGTCGATGCCTTCTAAGTGATCAAGTAAACTTTCCAAACGACATCCTATAAACAAGGTGTCGGTTTTGTTGGCGCCGTCCACAGTGTCGATGGCGAAAAGAATGCTCTCTAACTCCCGTTCCATGAAGACAATTTCCCCTTCGTCTTCAGAAGAGTATGAGAGAACATCTTCCTTGTCTGCAACGTCGACAATATCTCTTACAGCGGTGTCAATTTTCAAGAGGAGCTGGTCGAAATAGCTTTCACGTTCTTCTTGAAAGCTTGCCAACCATGCGGCAGCTTGAATGAGCGAGGTGTGTTGATGCGTTTGATTCCGCAGGGCAACAAGCTGATTCAACGGCTCTTCTGTCACTTGAGCCAAGCGCTCTTGCAAGGTTTTTCGCTTATTTTTCTCAATGTTGACATTTGCAAGTTGATGATTTTGATAATCTTGAATCACTCTAATGTCTTTATCAATGCTATGCATCGCCCGTTCAGAAACGACAGCTAATATTCTATCCGCCAATGCTTTTCGACTATGCCAATGCTCACAAATCTCCGTCCATTTCTGGATATACTCTTCCCAATCGACTTCCTCTGCTGAACTGAAATCCTGGTGACAAGATAGTTGCTGTTTAAGTTTCTCTGCATGGCACAGCAACTCATCTAATACCTCTTTTGCGACAGGCTGCAACGAAAAGTCATAGTGTTTGATGATGGCCTCTTTCTGCTCATGAAATGTATGTATGATCTGCAGGGCAGAGTGCTGAACAGACTGCAATTGACGCAATAGAGGCTGATCGGCCGAAGCGGTCTGATCCATCAGCGCTGGGATTTTCTTTATCTGAGAGTAGAAGTGGTTTATCACATCATTTCTCAACTCTGCTCCATCTACTTTGGGTTCAAGGAGATGAGGAGTTTCGGAATAAACCGTTCTTTCTAAATCTTGATCATCTGTGTCGTCACTATTGATCTTGGGGAGCAAATCTGTCATAATGCATCTCAGATAATTTCAAAAATTCACCTAAACGTAAAATTTATTATAACATCTAAAATATTTAGTATATATAATTTTCGCGGAAAAGATTAAACAAATAAACAATTTAGAGTACTAAAGATAACTAAGGATTATTATGTCAAACCGACCGTTAATATTGATTACCAATGATGATGGTGTGCATGCTCCTGGCATTAAACACTTATGGCAATCCCTGAGAGAAATCGGCGACCTCGTCGTCGTTGCTCCAACATATGAACAATCTGCTGTTGGATTATCCATCACAGTTCGCGATCCCCTGCACATTACTCCGGTTCACTGGAATGACAGCAGCGAATCCAGCATTTGGTCTGTGAATGGCACTCCTGCTGACTGCATTAAATTGGCTCTTAATGTGATCTTAAAGAAAAGCCCAGACCTCGTCGTGTCGGGAATCAACCGCGGAACGAATGCGGGGAGGAATCTTCTCTACAGCGGCACTGTCGGAGGTGTGATCGAGGGGCTGATGCACGATATCCCAGGCATCGCTTTTTCTATTTGCGATTATTTTGACCCAAACTATCAACTTCTTGAGCAGCACATCCCTTCCATCGTCAATTATATGTTGAATCATCCCCTACCCGCGGGAACATTTTTAAATGTCAATTTTCCGCAGCAAATGCAGACCAATTTTCAGGGAGTAAGGTTGGTTAAACAAGGGAAGGAATATTGGGGTGAAGATCCCGAACACCGAGAACATCCGGCTGAGAAATCCTCGTATTATTGGCTAGGCTCTCGCCTTGCCCAATTTGATGAAGATCTCGATAGCGACATTGTGCACTTAAGACAAGGTTTCGCAACTGCGGTGCCAATTCATGTGGGAGACTTGACCCATCATCGCCACCTTGAACAGCACCGTCAAGCTTTTGAAACCTTTGTCAACCAATCGACAGAGGCTGTGAAAAATTAGAGACCTGGTTTGTTAACGTGATCAAACCGACTCTAACTTTCACAACCCCTCATGAACCACTATTGTCGAACCTGCATCTCTTGTGAAGGATCAAAGCCTCCTGAATGGTTATGAAGGCGGTGTGAATGAATGGGTGGATTAAAATAGGGTATTTCGTTTAATTGTCCTCTTAAAATCCCGCTTTGATAGGTTCCTTGACTTGTCTTTCCTGCTTCGTTAATGGTCATCTCTCCATCCCATTCGCCGCTAGGGTTGAAAGTTCCTTCAACGGTTTTACCAGTGCGATATGTAATCGTTCCGTTTCTCAATACATTATTCACGAAGGTCCCATCTTCGGAGACAATGTCTTGATTTGTCCCTTCAGTATAACGCTTAATTCCTTTTGTGAATTCCCCATTCTCATTGATTGTCCCTGTCCAATTATTGCCGCCAAAGAACTCAATTGTACAATCTTTTCCATGTACAACGCTTTGACCAGCTTCAGGAGTCGTAAAATTCCCCGTCTCCCTTCGTCTTCCGCCCATCACTGCGGTGACAAATTCTCTTGTCCCTTCGACGAGTTTGTTGCCGACAAATCGACCACTCAGCCTTCTTCCATCAAAGTATTCAACGGAGCACGAAATTCCTTCTAACAAACCAGAAACAAACGTTCCTTCCCGTTTTCTTATTTCACCAGATTGATACACGATATTTCCATCAACTAAGCTGCCTTTATCAAATGTTCCGGTAAAGACTGTGCGATCGCGAAGTGTTTCAATGCAATTTGGCCCATGCAGAACACCATCTCGGTCAAAAGTCCCTTGTCTAGAAGCAATCGCCCCCTCTTTAAATCTCTGAACACCACTGATGAAGACGCCCTTGTCAAATCTTCCTTCGCACTCGCTTCCATCTGTTGAAACAACTTTACACTGTTCTCCATGTAATCTGCCTTGAGCGTCAAACGTCCCTTCCATTGATAAAAATGGGATAATATTCCCAGAATCATGATCTCGACATGGATTTGGGTAATTTTTGCTTCCTCTAACCAAAACACCATGATTAAATTCGCCTTCTATCGTAATGCCATTCCAATATTCAATCTTGCCTTGTCCATGTAAACGCCCAGCAGAATCGAAGCTGCCTCGAATCAATTTTTCTCTAGCTGTCTGTGTATTAGGGAACCGTTTGTCTCCGGATGTGAGCACCCCTCCTCGAAATACCCCGACCTCTTCTCGACCATCTGAGTAAGACTTTCGTTCTTCTCCTGGTCTTACGGTATTAGGAATTGGATTCGGTGGTGTGCGATTTGCTATGAGAGAGGCTCTATGAGTACGATAATAATGAGCGATGAATGCTGCAGCCAATAAGCCGGCAGCTAATAAACCTAATGACAAAACCCTTGCTGCTAGAGGGTTTAGACACGAAAATTTTCTGCTTAAGCATGAAAAAATTCCGCAACCAGCCATTCTTACGTTAGTAATACTCATAAAATAACCTCCTCATCTAGTGTTGATAACAAGAACTAGAAATACACCGCTTCAAACCAACCCAAAAGGGCCACAAACCGACCAATAGTTCTTTAAACCTCATCATACAGATATTTAGAAATTTATCAAGTTTTTATTTTATCTTTACGCAAAACTAACAGTAACTATTTTTAACGCAAAGGGGCAAAAAAGGAGGGGTATGAAGAATTTCAGAAAATTTCTGTTGCGCTAAATTTGAAGGATCGTTAAAGTTTGAGCTTATATATTTTGCATGGGCGTATAGCTCAGTTGGTAGAGCTCCTGTTTTACACACAGGCGGTCATAGGTTCGAGTCCTGTTGCGCCCAAGATATGCACAAATATGCGAGAGTAGTTCAATCGGTTAGAGCACCGGCTTGTCATGTCGGAAGTTGCGGGTTCGAGTCCCGTCTCTCGCGATCTTTAGATATTTTGTGCCTCCCTCCACGACCTATTTTCATGGATCCATTTTATGCATGCTTCCCAAACAGCTAAAAGATCTTTGCTTTCGCAGATTCTCGTCTATTTCTGGATGGCGTTAGGCGCTTTCCTCGCTGCGTTCTCTCTAGAAGTATTTTTCATCCCAAATAATTTGATCGACGGCGGCATCGTGGGCGTTGCGATGATATTTGGTAATGTTTTTGGCAAACAAGTTGTTCCCATCCTCCTAATTCTTTTGAACATCCCTTTTCTGTTCTTAGCCTATCGCTCGATAGGGAAATATTTTGTTGTCCACATGATCGTCGCAAACATATTGTTTGCAGGGTCGATGGTGTTTATTTCGACGCAGATCCCTTTTCAGTTTAAAGGAGACAGCCTCGAAATTGTGGTCATTGGCGGAGCGATCCTCGGCGTCGGCATCGGTCTGATCATCCGCGAAGGGGGTTGCCTGGATGGAACAGAAATCTTAGGGATTATCATCAACCGCCGAACGGGGCTCACCGTTGGACAGGTTGTGCTTTTCTGCAACGTCTTTGTGTTTGGTGCTTTAGGTCTTGTCCTCAATGATTGGCATCCCCCTTTGATGTCATTAATTACCTATATCGTCGTCATTAAAATCATGGATACCGTCATCACCGGACTGGATGAAACCAAATCGGTTTTGATTATCTCTTCGAAGCCCAAAGCGATCGCTGATGCCATCGTCTATGAACTTGGACTAGGCCTCACGATCATGTATGGGAGAGGAGGATTTTCCGGAGATGAGCGGGAGATCTTATACGTTATCGCAGAACGACTCCAATTAGCTGAATTGAAAGATTTAATCCTCCGTGAAGATCCTGCAGCCTTTATCGCCATCGAGAACCTCCACGAAGTCTCTGGCAAGCCTGCCGGTCAAAAAAAGATGACGCGGATGGAACACATCTTTTCGAGTATCTTCCAAAAGCAACCACAAGATGAATGAAGACCCTATCGTTTGAAGACATCCGGCATCAAGGCTTAAGCCTCGGATGGGACGACATAGGCATGACGAAGGCTATTATTCCTCATGAAGACATCATCGCTTATGAAAAATGGGTCGAGCGCAAAGGCCACGCCAAATTAACCTATATGGAGAACGCCAATCGATGCGATCCTCAGAAGCTGCTCCCTGGCGCCAAGACAGCGATCATGTTCATCTCCTATTACAAGCAAACACCCGTCCCCTTTGAAAAAGAATTTGGAGTTGTTGCCTCTTATGCAAGAGGAAGAGACTATCACCACCTTCATCGAAAAAGGCTAAAAAAATTTATCCAGTGGCTGGAAGAGGAAGTTGGAACCAAGGGGATAGCCAAAGGGTTTAGTGATTCGAGTCCTCTCTTGGAAAAGGCATTAGCAGTGCAGGCTGGCCTAGGCTGGCTCGGAAAAAACACTTTACTCATCCACCGCCGCTTTGGGACCTTTACCCTCTTATCGGGCATTCTGACGACGCTTGAGTTCACGCAACCCATGCAGCCGGCGATCGTTGCTCATCTCCCCCGTTGCGGTTCATGCACACGATGCATCGATGCCTGTCCAACAGGTGCGCTGTCAACACCGTACCAACTCGATGCAACCCGCTGTCTTTCTTATCATCTGATAGAGTCTAAAGAAGAGATCCCCAGTGAAATCCAGCGACGGAATCCGGGCTATATCTTCGGCTGTGACATCTGTCAAGATGTGTGTCCCCATAATCAAAGGAAGCCCTCTTCTACACAAGCGGCATTCTCACCAGACGCAGGGGTTGGAATCTATCTTTCGGGAGCATCGATCGCGAAGTTGGAAAGAGAACCCGAACGATTATTCGGCACGCCCTTGCAGCGACGAGGCGTGGTAGGACTCAAACACACCTTCGATACATTAACAAGATAAACACAATAGAGCAAAAACAGGATAAGCAGGATCGCTTATCCTGTTTTTTATATGATGGGAAGTTGCGATCTTGCTCATCCTGTTGCAAAAATTCTTGCTAGTTTATTCGATAAGGCTTATTCCCAATAGAAGCCCAAATAGACAGATGGAGTGAGTGCAAGATGATTCAATACGACGACAATGATGAGTACGACAAAAAGATTTTCACCCACGATTCCTGGCGCGTTTTTCGGATCGTATCCGAATTTGTAGACGGCTTTGAGACGATGACAAATTTGGGTCCATCAGTCTCAATTTTTGGGTCCGCCCGCCTCACCGAAGACTCACTCTATTACAACTTAGCGATCGACGTTGCACGCCAAATTGCATTGAAAGGCTTTGCCATCATTACAGGAGGCGGACCCGGCATCATGGAAGCGGCTAATAAAGGAGCTCTTGAAGCCAATGGCCCTTCCTGTGGATTAGCCATCGACCTGCCATTCGAATCGGAGCCAAATCGCTTCATTAATCCTAAATACCGTTTAAAATTCCGATACTTCTTTATCCGCAAGGTGATGTTCATCCGTTATGCCCAAGGGTATGTGTTTCTTCCTGGAGGGTTTGGAACGCTAGATGAACTGTTTGAAGCCTTAACATTGATTCAAACGAAGAAGATTAAACCTTTTCCGATCTATCTAATGGGAAAGGAATACTGGTGCGAGATGTTCAAATGGATCGAAAATACGATGCTCTCACACGGCTGCATCTCACCGAAAGATTTTGATATGTTTCAAATTACAGATGATCCCGAAGAAGTTGCTAATGGCATTGAACGGCACTACCAGCGTGACCGGGCCACTCGCAACTTCTAAACACTATGCAATTAGACACTAGTTACCAACAATCGGACTTGAAGACGAAGAGCAAGAGGAACTAGAAGAATGAATGGCACTAGAAGAAGAAACTGTACTCAGAATTTTAAAACCGACAGCGGTTGTGTGGTCCATTTTACCAGGATATTCTTTGCTTGTTTCCGGTTGCCGTGATTTCACATTTTTTTCCATAAACTCCCGAGTAGCCAACGTCATCTCTGAACAGTGCTTAATGATCTTATTACAAATTTCGTCTACGCTTTCTTCGGCAGAAAAAGTGCATCCTGAAAGGATCTCTGCTAACCTTTCATTAGCAAACTTTGTGAGGATTTTATGTCTTAACCCTGGGCGTTTGATCTGTTCCCACTTCAGGTCGGGATCATACGCTGCTATGACAAAATTTACCTCACTTGGACTTAATCCAAAAAATTCTGGAGACAAGTTATTAGTTACTCCATCGCTCATATTGAGAACTAAGTAATTCTTTGTTGGATCTAATTTACAACAGACAACAGATAAATTATTCATGTAGGGGATAATATATTCCCTTTCATTTCTTTCATTCATAGTGGACATAAAACCTCCAAGGGCACCTCCACAATCAGTGGCATTAAATCCCTCATATTGTGAAAGATCTATAACAACAGGAGAACCCTCGGTCGTTCCCATGCAGAGGTAACTCTTCGTATCGCCCAATCCTACAACGAGGAGATACCTCTCTCCGTCAACTGAAGTAAAAGAAAGATTGACATTAAGAGTCGTTGTCCGAGGATTGAATTTATCCTCAATACATTCAAGATGTGCCTTTTCGAATGCACTAAGCACTATTTGAGTTAAGCGTTCGAGGGTAAGGTGTTCATGTAGATGCTCGCAAATATACTTTTTGGCAGCCCCAACAGATCTCTGTGCTGCTTCTCTGGAATGTTGGCCTAGCCCGCATCCATCTGCCACGATTGAGATGGAGAACCCAAGTAAAAATCCGGCCCACCAAGCATC